>JAOASB010000006.1 GCA_025210375.1 Maledivibacter sp.
CCATTTTTTCTCCCCGATATCGTGAAAATAAAAAAGACACGTAACTAGATTTTTAATCTGAATTACGTGTCCTTAACGAACAACTTTATTTTACTCCGAAGAGGTTTTTTTTACAGCGAAAGTGATTTTTTTGCTAATACACCTATATCGTAAGAGTTTCTTTTAATATAAAAGAGCCATGGGATTCAAGGCATTTTTAGCCCAAAATCACATGACTTTTATTACAACTTTATTTTCCTTAGTATGACTTTATTATTTTTAGTACGAATTTATTTTGTTAGCTCAGTTAGCACAATAGTCATAGGCGGTTTCTCTATCATCTATTCAACTGTTACAGATTTTGCAAGGTTCCTCGGTTTATCAACATCACACCCTCTAGCAACCGCTACATAATAAGAGAATAGCTGCTGGGATATTACACTGAGTATTGGTGTAAGCTCATCAATGGTGTCTGGTATATATATAACTGTATCCGCTGATTTTTCTACTTCTTTGTTTTCTTCCTTAGCTATGGCTACTACGTATGCCCCTCTTGCTTTTACTTCTTTTATATTGGATAGCATCTTTTCATATAGTCTGTTCTGTGTTGCTAGGGCTATTACTAGTGTTCCATCTTCTATTAGGGCTATTGTTCCGTGCTTGAGTTCTCCTGCTGCTATTGCAAAGGAGTTGATGTATGAGATTTCCTTAAGCTTTAGTGAACCCTCCATTGCTACGTCTATGTCTAAGCCCCTTCCCATGAAAAATACGCTTTCGTTGTTGAATTGTGTATCTGCAAGGTGCTGAACTCCAGTGCAATCATTTAATATGTGTTGTATCTTTTCCGGCATTCTTCCAAGCTCAGCTATTATTTCATCGTATCTTTCTCTGCTTAGCGTCCCCTTTGTTGCACCCATGTGTAGGGCAATCATATACATTGCTGTTAGCTGAGTAGTGTATGCCTTCGTTGATGCAACTGCTATCTCTGGTCCTGCCCATGTATAAAATACATCATGGGATTCCCTGGCAACTGAGCTTCCTACTACATTCACGATTGATAGAATTCTTGCTCCCTTTCTTTTTGCTTCCCTTAGGGCCGCCAAGGTATCCAATGTTTCTCCAGATTGGCTTATAGCTATAAATAGCGTATTTTCATCTATAAAGGGATCTCTGTATCTGAATTCCGATGCTATATCACATATCACTGGTATTTTCGCAAACTTTTCTATGGCATATTTCCCAATAAGTCCTGCATGATATGCTGTACCGCAGGCTACTATATATACTTTATTTATTTTCTCTAAGTCTTCCTTTGTAATTTGGATTCCATCTAATTCTATGGTTCCCTCTTTGTTTAATCTTCTGTGAAGTGTTTCATGAACTCCCTTCGGCTGCTCATGAATTTCCTTGATCATGAAATGCTCGTAGCCTTCTTTTTCTGCAGCTTCTACATCCCATGTCACCTCAAATATTTCCCTAGCCTGAATCTGCCTAAGTCCATTGAAGATAGTTACTCTTTCCTTAGTTAAAAGCACTACCTCATCGTTTTCTATTAATAATATATCCCTTGTATGCTTTAATATGGCTGGGATATCAGAGGCAAGGAAGTTTTCACCCTTTCCAAGTCCCACTATAAGGGGGCTATCCTTTCTAACTGCAACTATCTTATCGGGTTCAGACTTGCAAACAGCCGCTATGGCATATGCCCCTTCCATTTTTTCTATAGCTTTGAATACAGCATCTAAAAGGTCTCCCTCATAGTAATAATCTATAAGGTGAGCTATAACCTCGGTATCAGTTTCTGATTTGAAACAAACATTTTTTTCTTCTATTAACCATTCTTTTATTTTAATATAGTTTTCTATTATGCCGTTATGAATTACAGCTATATTACCAGATTGGTTTGTATGGGGATGAGAGTTTTTATCCGATGGCGCACCATGGGTAGCCCATCTTGTATGTCCGATTCCTATACAGCCATTGTAGTCCTTATCCCCTACATTATCGGCCAATATGCTGAGTCTCCCTTCATATTTCTCTACATGTATATCATTATCTTTAAATACTGCTATACCCGCCGAATCATAACCTCTATACTCAAGCTTTGATAATCCATCTATTAATATGGGTGTTGCTTTTTTATCTCCAATATATCCAACTATTCCACACATTTTAATGTCCTCCCTTTGTACTCACATTCACGATAGTAATTATTCATTCTAAATATATTTCTTGACTTGCGAATTTGTTAATTTTTTAACTAGTTTATACGCTTTTTTATTCTTTTCCCGTAGCTTCTTCAAAAAAGGCAAAAAGAACCCTTGTCTCACTCGACTTTTTTGTTCCCACAATCACTTATGGGGTTTGTAAAGCCTTTATCGATGGTGAGTTACACCGCAGGGCACCCGCCGACTAATCGATTAACCCTGACCTCGTCAACTTAAACCTCATTTATTCCGATCCGATTTAAGTCCTGGCGCTTTGTACGATACAAATTACAAGTTCCAAGTTGCTAGTATGTAAGTCAATTCTTCTGGGTCTTCTTAGAACTCTTAGCTAGACTAGAATATCCACTCTAGTTTGTATCATTATTAAATTGTTATCTACACCCTCACTCTATAGGCATCACCCCTTTCAATGATATAGATGTTGAAGGTTAAATATTAGCGGGCCGTAACTTTAAAGTCAAGATAGTCCGACCCAAGTAAATATTCTACATTCAACATATAACATTTCCCTATTATCCAAGTCTCGTCTCTATAAGCTCGACTAATTCCGTTGCATAGGTATCAAGGGATTCTTCGTTACTTCCCTCTATCATAACCCTAACCAAGGGCTCTGTTCCAGAAGGTCTTATAAGTACCCTTCCCTCACCATGAAATATTTCTTCTATTTCCTTTATTCTAGATGCTATGGCTTCATCCTCCAGGTATTTTTTCTTATTACCATTGTTAACCTTAGCATTTTTCAATACTTGAGGATATTTTGTCATGATAGAAGCAAGCTCTGATAAGGTTTTATCCTTCTTTTTAACTACCGATATCAGCTGTAGAGCCGACAAAAGACCGTCCCCAGTAGTATTATGCTCTAAGAAAATGATATGTCCTGATTGTTCTCCACCCAATATATATCCGCTTTTTTTCATTTCCTCTAGAACGTATCTATCGCCAACCTTAGTTTTAACTATATCACAATTATGTTGCCTTAAAGCTTTTTCCAAGCCAATATTACTCATTACCGTAGCAACCACAGCATTGTTTTTTAGTCTACCCTGTTCCATGAGGTACGATCCACAAACAGCCATTATTTTATCACCATCAATAATATTACCCTTTTCATCAACGGCAATAAGTCTGTCAGCATCTCCATCAAAGGATAACCCAAGGTCAGCTCCAGTTTTTAAAACATGCTGGCTTATAACCTCTGGATAAGTAGATCCACATTTATAGTTTATGTTGTAACCATCCGGATTGTGATTTATTACATTTATTTCTGCCCCAAGCTCCGATAGAGTTTTTGGTGCAGTCATATATGATGCTCCATTGGCACAATCAATAGCTATTTTCATCCCCCTTAGATCAACATCTATAGTTGTCTTTAGGAAATCTGTATAATCCTTTGTTGCGGTTTCTATTTGGACTTTCTTTCCTATTTCATTGCCAGTTGGTATGTAGTCTATATCCTTATCATTAAGTAAATAATCCTCTATCTCTTCTTCAACCTCGTCGGGCAATTTGAACCCATTTTCATTAAAGAATTTTATACCATTATATTCAACGGGGTTATGGGATGCCGATATAACTACCCCTGCATCAGCTCCATACTGTTTTATAAGGTATGATACTGCCGGTGTTGGTACTATACCAACACATAATGCATCGGATCCTGCCGATAATATACCAGCTATAAGGGCGGCTTCCAACATGTCTCCAGATACCCTCGTATCTTTTCCTACAATAATCTTAGCTTTTTTCTTTCCCTTTGTTAATATATATGCACCTATTCTACCTAGTTTATATGCTAATTCAGAAGTAAGCTCTGTGTTTGCCACTCCACGTACTCCATCGGTTCCAAAAAACTTGCCCATATTTCCCCTCCAATTTAAAGACTCCAATCTATTATATTCTATCATAATATGAAAATGGGAGCAATTGTGTTATATTTGAATATAATTACATATATTGACAAGTCCAGTAAATTAATTTAGCTATTATCCTAAACTTTAAAATATGACAAAGGGACGGACCAGCTAAACACAATGAAAAAAGTGTATTACAGCTATGTCAATCCCCATGTCATATTTTTAAAAAACTACTAATAAACCTATATTTTGATTCTTTTAAAGAGTAGAATGTGAAATATAGATTGAGATCCCTATAAATGGTCTATTCTATCTCTTCTTTATCTAGTTTGAATTTAACTATCGATTCATTCAATCTACCTACCAATGAAATAAGGTCCTCTGATATATGCTTGAGTTGTTCCGATGAACCAGACTGTTCTTCGGTAGCCGCCATGACCTCCTCCGTACTTGCTGCTTCCTCTTCTGTAACCGCTAGTATATTTTCTATAGAACCCATGGTTCTGTCCTTATACTCTATTATATCTTCAACTGCACTATTTACTTCTTCTACCTCTTTAATAATTGATTCTACGGAATTCTTTATCTCATTAAAGGCCGTATCAGTATCAAACACAGCATAATGCTGTTCTCCAAAGATTTTATCCCCCTCATCTACTGATTTTACAGTATTTATGACATCGCCATTTATACCATTGGCTAAATCTGTAATCTTATTAGATGCTTCCTTTGACTGCTCAGCTAATTTTCTTATCTCATCGGCTACAACCGCAAAGCCCTTGCCAGCTTCTCCGGATCTTGCAGCTTCGATGGCTGCATTTAAGGCTAACAGGTTCGTTTGCTCACTTATGCTTTGTATCAACTGTACTATATTGATTATCTCTGAAACCCTGTTCTTTAATTTTAAGATTGTATCCTTTGTAGAAGCAGATATTTTTGCATACTCTTCGGTTTTTTCATAAAGGCTTTTTACAGTTTGTGTAGCATTATTGCTGACCTCTTTTGTCTTATCCGTGGATTTTTTTACTTCTGTGATACTCTCAACCATATTATCTATTCTATTTGACAGTTCATCCATTATATTTGTGGTATCCTCTACCTCCTTGGCTTGATCCGATGCTCCATCGGCTATTTCACCAACGGAAACTGCCACCTGCTCAGATACAGATGAGTATTGCTCGGCTATTTGATTTACTGATTTTGTAGTAGCATCTACGGAATCAAAGGTAGTCTTGGTATCCATTATTAGCTGCCTAACGCTATCTATCATATGATTAAAGCTTGTGGATAGTTTACCAATCTCATCTTTGCCCTTTATGTCTGAATAAACAGTCAAATCTCCTTCTTCAACCCTATTCATCAATCCCATTATTTTCTTAAGGGGATTTGAAATATTGAATGCTAAGTAAATAGATATAAATACTGCTATTATGATACATAGAAAAGTGATTATCAGAGTAATCTGTCCTACCTTATTTACATCGCCCATCAGATATCCTAGGGGAACAACATATAATATCTTCCAACCATTTTCACAAGTACCGTATGAAACCAATTCTTCACCTAATATAAATGATCCTGATTGCCTATCCATTTGTATGTTCTTAGTATATTCTTCATGGATATCACTCTTTTGATTTTCCATGGGCTGTACCTCATCTACAGTTTGTGTATTTTCAGTATTTGGGTTAGGCTCATTGTTTTTTTCCATATTTTCTTTGTTTTCTTGGCTATTATAATGGTAGATAACATCATTTTCTTCATTTGCTATCAAAATGCTAGAATTTTTAACCATACTTAGATTGCTATATAATCCATCTATGGTTTTGGTTTCCATCTCAAATATAATTATGCCGGCTTCAACATTGTAATAGTCATTAATCTTTCTCATTACATGGAGCTTTTTATTGTTCTTAAGTAGTCCAGAAACCCAAAAAGCCTCACCCTTTGAAGCCTTTGCCTTCTTATAGACCTCTGTTTGTTCAAAGCCTCCACCCTCTATAAAATCCTTTACCTCGGTATTATTTCCAGCAGATATTATATCTCCATTATTTCTATAAATGGTGAATGACCTTATTTCTGGATTCGAAACAATTATAGACCAAAATATCTGCTCTATTTTTTTTGAGTCCTTCAGTTTTTCATAGTCATTTACATAGGATTCTTTGGCCAAGGTTTTTCTCAAATCTTGATTTGATGTTGCCAAAACCATTGATTTCTCAATTTCTTTTAATTTAGAATCCAATATGGATGAATTTTGCTTTGCCAACTGCTCAGACAAGCTTCCTACTTTGTCTTCAATTGTAGCCCCAAATCTTATAAATGAATAGCCCCCAACTATTAGTAATGGTACTACACTGAGTATGATAGAAAATATTATTAATTTTGCCTTAATTCCTAGACTGTTTTTCTTTCCCTTTTCCTTTTTTTTCTTAATAGCTTTCCTTTTTTTATCCTTAACAGGTTGTATCATGTTGCACCTCCAATACTATTAAAACCCCTATAGATTACAATATTCCAGCTCAAATATTTATACTATTTCAAATGTTTTGAGAAAATATATATAATATTATTTCTACATATAATTATTTTTTCCTTCTTATCATAGATGATTTTCAGCTAATATAGAATAAATATCCATAAATAGGACTAAAGTAACACATTCTAAATATAAAGCCCTATATTTCTACCCTCTTTGTGTTGTTTCCCCTAGAAAAATCGAGTCGAAGGAGGGGGATGGAGTACTTCTGCCTTTAGTAAAATTTATCTTTGGAAATTAAGCCAAAATAAAAAATGCAGGCAAGATTTAATCTTACCTGCATTTTTTATTTTTTTATTAAGCCTTTACCGCCTCTGCTCCCCTTTGAAGAGCTTCTTTATTTAATGGGATTAAATGTTCCTTAGAAGGTCCAAATACTTTCTTTAGAGCTTCTACAACGGATTCAACCTTTACCACCTTAGTTAGCTCTAAGTATGCTCCTAGCATAACCATGTTAGCAACCTTACCATTACCTATCTCTCCAGCTATTTCATTGGCAGGTATTAGGTAAGCTTTTATATCTTCTCTATCGGGCTTTCTATCTATTAATGAACTATTGATCAGAACCATTCCATCATTTTCTAATTCTACTTCAAATTTTATTAGGGATGGTAAATTCATAACTATAGCTGCTGTAGCATTATGAGCTATAATTGGAGAACCTATGGGAGTATCTGATACAGTAACATTACAGTTTGCTGTACCACCACGCATTTCAGGTCCATAAGATGGTAACCATGATACATGCTTTCCTTCTAGCATTCCAGCATAGGAAAGAAGCTGTCCTATTGACATAACTCCTTGACCACCAAAACCAGCACAAATTACTCTTTGCATTGTCATATTACTTTACCTCCTCTGGAGTACGGAAATTTCCTAGTGGATAATATGGAAGCATGTTGTCTTCTAACCACTTAAGCGATTCTACTGGAGTTAATCCCCAGTTAGTTGGACATGTGGATAGTACCTCTACTATGGTAAAGCCTTTACCCGCTATTTGATATTCAAAAGCCTTCTTAATAGCCTTTTTGGCCTTCCTTATATTTGCAGGGTTGTGGACAGATACTCTTTCCACATATGATGCACCAGGAATAGTAGCAAGCATTTCAGATACCTTAAGTGGCATTCCCATAAGCTTTGGATCTCTACCATAAGGGGAAGTGGTAGCTTTTTGTCCTGGTAATGTTGTTGGAGCCATTTGTCCACCCGTCATACCGTATATAGCATTGTTAACAAATATTGTAGTGAAATTCTCACTTCTATGGGCTGCATGTACGATTTCAGCTGTTCCTATTGATGCTAAATCCCCATCGCCTTGATAAGTAAATACAACACTTTCTGGATGTACTCGCTTCACTCCAGTTGCAACGGCAGGGGCACGACCGTGGGCAGCCTCATGCATGTCACAATTAAAATAATCATAGGCTAAAACTGAACATCCAACAGGTGCAACACCTATTGAGTCACCTAAAACTCCTAATTCCTCTAAAACTTCTGCTACCAATCTGTGGATTATACCATGTGTACATCCTGGGCAGTAATGGAATGGAATCTCTGCTAAACCCTCTGTTCTCTTAAATACTACAGCCATTACTTAACACCCCCTAACATTTCTTTAGCCTTATCAACAATTTCCTGTGGTGATGGGATCATTCCACCGACTCTACCATAGAATCCCACAGGCAGTCTACCATTGTTAGCAATTTTTACATCATCTAACATTTGTCCACAACTCATTTCAACAGTCAAGATACCCTTTGCGGTTTTAGGAATTTCATCAAAAGCTTTATGGGGAAATGGCCATAAAGTTATCGGTCTTATTAGCCCTGCATTTATTCCCTCAGCCTTCAATAATTCAATAACATTTTTAACTATCCTTGAAGTAGTGCCATAGGCACAGAATACTAGCTCTGGATTTTCCATATTATACATTTCATACATAACTTCGTTCTTTTCGATTTCTCTTAATTTATTTTGAATCTTATGGTTTAGATCCTCTAATTCTTGGGGATCAAGTCTAAGTGAGTTTATAATATTTGGCTTTCTCTTACCCTTTGTTCCAGTTGTAGCCCAATCCTTAGGTGAAAGCTGTCTTTTCTTAGGTTCTTTAAATTCGATTGGCTCCATCATTTGTCCAATCATACCATCGCCAACAACCATAACTGGATTTCTATAGTAATCAGCAACTTCAAAGGCTTCCATAGTTAAATCAACTGCTTCTTGAATGTTTGCTGGAGCATAAACAACTAATTTATAGTCTCCGTTTCCCCCACCTCTAGTTGATTGATTATAATCCGATTGAGCTGGCTGGATACCCCCAAGACCAGGACCTCCCCTTACTATGTTTACAATAACACATGGAAGTTCTGCCCCTGCTATATATGAAATACCTTCTTGTTTTAAAGCAATTCCCGGTGAAGATGATGAAGTCATAACCCTTGCACCTGCTCCAGCTGCACCATATACCATATTAATTGCTGCAACTTCACTTTCTGCTTGAACGAATGTTCCACCATGCTTACCAAATTCTCTAGCCATAAATTCTGGCAATTCATTTTGTGGTGTTATTGGATAGCCAAAGAAAAACTTACAACCAGCTTTTATAGCCGCTGCACCGATGGCCTCATTACCTTTCATCAATATTCTAGCCATACCTTTATTTCCCTCCTCGATATTTAAATATCCTATTTCTCAATTTCTCTTTCAACTGATATTACAACATCAGGACAGATAGTGGCACAATTTCCACATCCTATACACTTATCCATCTGTTTAACTGTTGCTGGATGATATCCCTTGATGTTAATTCTCTCTGTATCCATTTCGATTATGTTAACTGGACATACTGTTGTACAAAGCTCACAGCCTTTACATAAGTCTTCTTTAAAAGAAACCTTTCCTCTTGCTTTAGCCATTGTTACAACCCTCCTTGATTAAAATTATATAAATTCTTAGCTATTAAAGATAATCCCCTTTAAACCTTAACTTCTTTTTCAGAGAAAATAATGAATATTGTTACATTTTTTCTCTGAAAACATTAAATTGTAAAAGAGAATGTCCATGGGTTTCACAAATTACATCCAATCTTCCCTCATATACATTTTTATAGGGAATATCTGCCCTGCAATTTCCTTAGGCAGCTGTTTAGCAACCTTTTCTAAGGCACTGACATATTTGATTGGTAAAGACAGTTTTTCTGAAACCTTCATAGCAAGTTCTTGCCCTACTAATACATCCTTTACAGTTGTTTCTCTAAGCAGGTGAGTACTATTAATAATTCCAGTAACCTTGGTTCTAGATGTGGCTTCAATTCCTTTAATATGTTCTACTGCATCCTCTACATTTTGAGTACCAGGTCTATTTGCATTTAGAACACAGAACATATCATAGTTACCTTCTTTGAAGGAAGCATAATATCTTGCTAATGCCCTTGCTCCCACTGCATCTCCTCCCACGTCTAAAACGAGATCATAGGATTCATCTTGTATTGGAGCCAGTACACTTGCAGAAACAGCTGGCAGGTCAACACCGGATTTCATGCCTAAAGAGTTTCCTATAACCTTGATACCCTTTTCCTCCATAATGTCCTGTTTTTCCCTTGACCGGAAATATGGATTTACTACATCCAAATCTCCCAAGGCAACTTTTTTGCCTTGATCCGCAAGCTTCATGGCATAATTTACTGCAAACTCAGTTTTACCACTACCATAATGTCCTATAATAATTCTTATTCTATTATCATTTAGCATATAATCACCTTCATTATGTTAAATGTTATATGAGAAAAGAACACCTGAAAACATTCAACATCCCTATTTATATTCCTGTGCCTGCTCTTCACCTCTTAATACCCTTAGTCCACCTTCTGCCAATGCCATCATTTCATCTTCTCCAGGATATACTATTATATCTGATATGAATTCTACCTTTTCAGTTATCCAGTCTACAAACATTTTATCGTATGCAATACCACCGGTTATAACTATAGCATCAACAGCTCCCTTTAATATTACACTACAGCTTCCTATTTCCTTTGCTACTTGATATGCCATTGCTTTATAAACAAGTTCAGCTTTTTTATCTCCATTTTCAATCATCTTTACAACTTCTCTGCCATCATTTGTGCCAAGGTAAGCCACTAATCCTCCCTTACCCTTTATCATTTTTTTAATCTGATCATGGGTATATTCTCCTGAGAAACAAAGCTTAGCTAAATCGCCAACTGGAAGTCCTCCAGATCTTTCAGGAGAAAACGGGCCTTCTCCATCTAGGGCATTATTAACATCTATAACCCTTCCATTTTTATGGGCTCCTACTGAAATTCCTCCGCCTAGATGGGCTACTATAAGGTTCATTTCTTCATAATCTTTGCCTTTTTCTTTAGCTGCACGTCTTGCAACGGCTTTTTGATTCAATGCATGAAATATGCTTATTCTATCTATTTCAGGCATACCAGATATCCTTGCCACATCCTCCATTTCATCTACAACAACAGGATCTACTATAAAAGCAGGAATGTTTAAATTCGATGCTATTTCACAGGCTAATATTCCTCCCAGGTTAGATGCATGTTCTCCTAAAACTCCTACCTTTAGGTCGTCAAGCATCTTATCATTTACACTATAGGTCCCACCTTCTATGGGCTTTAAGAGTCCACCTCTACCCACTACTGCACTTAACTTTGTCAGATTTATTTCCTTTTCATTTAATGCATCTAATATTACATTTTTTCTAAATTCGTATTGATCATATACCTTTTCATATTTATTTATTTCCTCAGTAGGATGTCTTAAAGTGGTTTCAAGAACAGATTTCTCGTTGTCATATATTGCTATTTTAGTAGAAGTCGATCCTGGATTTATTGCCAATATTCTATATACATTAGTCATTTTTATATCACCTTTCACCGTCAACGTTTTTATGCTTCCTTTGCCGCCATTAATACAGCTAATGCTATTGAATTCAGTTTGCTTTCTTCACTATCAGCTCTTGAAGTAAGTACTATAGGAGCCTTAGCCCCTACAATAATTCCTGCATTCTTGGAACCTGAGAAAAATACCATTGATTTGTATAATACATTTCCAGCTTCTATAGTTGGTACCATTAATATATCCGCATAACCTGCAACTGGATGATCAATACCCTTATGTTTTGCAGCCTCAACCGATACGGCATTATCTAATGCAAATGGGCCCCCAACCATACAACCCTTTATTTCTCCGTTTTTGTTCATCTTTTCTAGCTCAGCCGCATCAACCGTTGGAGGCATCTTAGGATTGACCTTTTCCTTTGCACAAACAGCAGCGACCTTAGGCTGATCTATATCCAAAGAGTGGGCTACCTTAACGGCATTTTCAATTATTTGCTTCTTAGTGCTGAGATCAGGTGCTATATTCATGGCAGCATCAGTAACAAAGAACAGTCTATCGTAACCTGGAACATCGAATACTGCCACATGGCTAAGTACATTGCCGGTTCTAAGACCTACCTCTGCATTGAGTACAGCCTTTAGTATAATTGAAGTATCAACTAGTCCCTTCATTACTATATGGGCCTTTCCAGATGAAACTAATTCAACGGCCTTTAATGATGCTTCATTTAAATCCTTTATATCTATGATTTCATATTTACTTATATCTATAGATTTTTCCTTTGCTATTTTCTGTATCTTTTCTTTATCTCCAACTAGTATGGCATCGGCAATACCCATCTGTTTCGCTTGATCTATTGCCATAAGTACTTCCCCATCCTGGGCACATGCTATTGATATAGTTTTGGGTCCTCTTTCCTTAGCAAATCTTAAGACATCATCAAAATTTTTAATCATTACTACACCTCATTTTCATAGATTTTTGCTACCTCTTCACCAGATATTACCCTAAGAACACCTTCATTTAAGGCTCTCATTTCGTTTTCACCTGGCTGAATAATTACGGGAGCAATAAATCCAACCATATCCTTAATATAGTCAATTAGCATTTCAGAATAAGCCATACCACCAGTAAGTATTATTGCATCTATATCCCCTTCTAAAGCTACTGACATACCTCCAATTTCCTTGGCAATTTGATATCCCATCGCTTGGAATATTAGATCAGCCTTTTTATCACCATTTTCAATCATTTCTACAGCTTTCCTAGCATCATTTGTTCCTAGATATGCCATAAGTCCACCTTTACCACGTATTTTCTTTTTGACCTCTGGGTATGTATAGTCTCCAGAAAAACACATTTTTACTAATTGCCTAACTGGAAGTCCACCGGTTCTCTCAGGAGAAAAGGGCCCCATTTCACTGGCATTGTTTGCATCTATCATTTTCCCCCTTTTGAGGGGAACCACAGAAATTCCACCACCTAGATGAGCTATAAGTAAATTTAATTCCGTTACCTTTTTCCCCTTGTTTTTAGCAACATTATGGGCTACAGCATTTATATTTAAAGCATGCAATAAAGAACGTCTTTTTAAATGGGGTATACCTGAGATTCTCGCAATATCATTAAATTCATCAACTGCAACGGGGTCAACTATATATGATTCTATACCTTCAATATCTCCAATGCTTTTTGCTATAATTCCACCAAGATTCGATGCATGTTCTCCCTGCACCCCAACCCTTAAATCCTCTATCATAAAATCAGTTACTTTATAAGTGCCACTTGGCATAGGCTTTAATAACCCACCTCTACCGACTACAGCCTTAAGCTGGGATGTTTCATAACCCTCTTCCTTTAGCCAATCAAGAATAATATTCCTTCTATACTCAAATTGATCAGCTATTGTTTCATATTTGTCCAATTCCTGAGTAGAATGGTTTAAATTTTTCTGTAAAACGTTTTCTGTATCTTTAAAAATTGCTACCTTTGTCGATGTAGAGCCTGGATTAATAACCAATATATATTGTCTGCTCATTTCGCATCGGCACCTCCATATTTTTTTACACTTTATTTAATAAGCAAATTGTGTGCCAAGATATTAGTATTATATTTCTTAGTTTCAACTATTGTATTTTTCCCATTTTATATAATGAGTATTACTATTTTTTCATTTTAGTTTCTTTTAAGCAAGATTTTGCACGAAATAAATTGCACACTTCTAGAAGAAGTGTGCAATTTATTTCGTTTTTTACAATCCGTATTTCTTTATTTTATAATATAGATTTCTAATTGAAACCTTCATTTCCTTTGCTGTTTTGGTTTTATTATATTTATTCTTTTTTAATATCCTATCAATATATTCCTTTTCAACTTTTTGTACTACTTCTTCAAGTGAAAATGTATCTTTTTCTTTTTCAATAATATCAAAGTCATTTGATATGGGCTTTTTTCTATTTTTTTCTATATTTTGGGGTAAATGATAGGACTTTATAATTGTTTCATTGAATTTCATATTGATAATAGCTCTACCAATATGATTTTCAAGTTCTCTGACATTACCGGGCCAATCAATTTCCATAAGTATTTCCAAAGCTTCCTTCGATATATCCGTAACGTATCTTCCATATTCTTGATTATATTTTCTTATGAAATGTCTTGTTAACTCGTATATGTCTCTTTTATGCTCCTTTAATGATGGTATTCTTATTGGAATAACATTTAATCTATAATATAGGTCTTCTCTAAATCTTCCTTGTTTTACAGCCTGTTCTAGATCCACATTTGTAGCCGCTAAAATTCTTACATCAATTGTAACAGGCTTTGTTCCTCCTACCCTTACTACTTCTTTTTCTTGAAGGACTCTTAGAAGCTTTGCTTGAGTACTCATCTTTATCTCACCAATTTCATCTAAGAAAATAGTACCACCGTGGGCCATCTCAAATAGTCCCTTTTTACCTTCCTTTAATGCTCCTGTAAATGCTCCTGCTTCATATCCAAACAATTCACTTTCCAATATTCCTTCACTTATAGCTGCACAATTCACCCTAACAAACTGTCCATATCTTCTATTGCTTGCATTGTGTATGGCATGGGCAAAAAGCTCCTTCCCCGTTCCACTTTCCCCTCTCAATATAACAGTGGCAGGAGTTACTGCAGCTATTTTTGCTTTTTCTATGGCATTAACTAATTTCTCATGGGATCCAATTATATCATCGAAGGTATATTTTGCCTCTAGATTTCTGATTATCTTCTTTGCTTCATCTAACTCCGAAGTAAGTCTTTTTATTTCCGTCAGGTCGTGGATGACTCCCACACTTCCTCGCAGTTCCCCACCCACAAGCATAGGTGCCGCATCGATTATTACATCCTTCCTTTTAGGCCCTACCTTTATTCTAGCTCCTTTAATGGGCGCTTTTGATTTTAACACCTTTAGGTGGATACTTTCTCCCTCGGATATATCAACGGAGCAATGCTTACCTATCATATCCTCCTTAGATAGCCCTGTAAGCCTTGTATAGGCTGGATTTACGAGAACCCCTATACCATTTTGATCTACGACAGAGATTGCATCCTGTGTGGAGTTAAATATCGCCTCAAACATTATTTTCATTTCCTTTAAATCAGTTATTTCTTCTGCTAAATCAACTATTTCTGTTATATCTCTAAAAACTGCCACCGCTCCTATTATCTTGCCATTTTCATCCCTTACTGGCATTCGATTTGTTACAATATTTATATCTCCTAGAGGCTGTTTCCTATTCAGTTCCGATTCACCGGTTTTTAGTATATATGGAAGTCTTGTGGTCTCCACGACATCTGTTATATGCTTTCCTATAACATCATCTACATCGTGCTTTGTCAACCTTTCTGCGGCCTTATTATATAAGGTTATTATGCCCTTTGAGTCAACTGCTATCATTGCATCATGGGTAGAATTTAATATGATCTCAATTTCTTTTTTCATCTTCTCACCTCTAATAATATTGCCTGGATTAATTTCCAGGCATATCAATGGTTTCCTCCGTTGGTTGTTCTTCATCTATAGTGTCATCTATAGCATTATCCGTAGTATTATCCGTAGTATCGTCTACAGTATCATCTGTATTCTCGTTCATAGTCTCACTTATATCCTTCTTATCATATATTTCTATCTCAATATTATTAGGTTCGATCTCGATATTTTCATATTTATGATTTTTATTAAGCTTCAAATCAAGAATATAAATTCCTTCATCCAAGTCTTGTGCATCTATAATCAATTCTAAATCACTTCTCTTTACATCCTTTAATACACTTCGTACATCACTAATTTTTATCTTGATATCTTCACTTAGCTCCCCAATATTAGTAGTTAATGCTCCATTAAGATTATTAACAGATATTTGGTTGGCTTTAAAGGTAAATTCCTTTGTTTCTATCTTTTCTACTACAATCCTAACCTCAGGTAAAGCTTGTAGATATGGCATTTCGATGTTCTTCTCTTTAACAAAATTCACTTCAGTCACTAGGCTCTCATTTAGTTCTTCCACATTTATAGGCTTGGTAAAGATTTCATTTATCTTTTTTATTATTTCTTCTTTACCCTTGATAGTAACAGTTTTGGGGCTAACCTCTATGTTTGTAATCTTGTATCCTTCCTTAGGCTTTCCCGTTATTACGGGTTTAATATCAATATTCTTCAGCTTCTCCATAGGTAACAATACATTTACACTTTTCGTTTTAACTTCAACTCCTATAACATCTTTTCCTTCGTTATTTACGGCCCTAACAGGTATGCTATTTCTAATGGTGGCTTTAGCTCCATCAACATTTATCTCTCCAATAACCTTAGTTACAGATTCCACCTTTGATTCTGGCCCTTCAACTAAGATTTCCTCTGGAGTAATTTTTTTTGTTCCAATCACATAGCTCTTTGCTGGAGCCCCTTTTTCAAATACCTCAACTGGCTTTTGTCTTTGTACTATCTTATCTAATCTAACCTTGATTTGCTGAGGTGATATATTGACCTCAATATTTGCAGGTTTACTTACATCCAATGGCACACTGTTTACGCCCTTTGGAAATCCTCTTAAATCAGCGGTTATTTTTATGTCGTCTAAGGATATCTTTTTTAGTTCATTTCTTTTACCACTTATTTTCAAATCCACAGTATAGTCATTCTGGTCAATAATTACAAGTCCAGAACTTTGTAACTCCTCAACATTTAAAAGGTTAACCTTAACATTTTCCTTTGAAATATAGTCCTCAGGATTTACTTCTCCCATAACATATATATATAGAACTATTGCAAATAGTATTGATACTAATTTAGGGGTTGTATTCCTTGACAATTTACTGCTTTCAAATAGCCCCCTCATAAACTTAATCATTTCTATGCCTCCACTTCAAATTCAAATTAATTAGTTTATTCTGTTTTTCAGGACTGAAGGCTTCCTTGACTATCGTTTTTAATGTGTCTATATCTAAGAATCTTGAAAGCTTACCCCCCATAGAAACGGATATTCCACCAGTTTCCTCTGAAACCATTATAGCTAAAACATCACTAGTTTCTGATATACCTATACCTGCCCTATGTCTTGTCCCAAGGGTTTTGCTTAAATTAGGATTTTCAGATAGTGGTAAAAAGCACCCTGCAGCCATAATTTTATCTTTTCTTATAACCACCGCACCATCATGAAGAGGTGTATTTGGAATAAATATATTAATAAGCAAGCTGCTGGATATCTTACCCTCAATAATATTTCCAGTTTCTATAACCTCATTGATACCAGTGTCTCTTTCCATGATTATTAATGCCCCTATCTTCTGTCTAGATAAGGAAGCCACAGCATCGGTTATCTCTTGTATCCTATTATCAAGATCTTCATGGGCTATTTCAGCAATATTTTGAGTTAAGTATATTCTACTTCTTCCCAAATGCTCTAAGGCCTTTCTAAGCTCCGGTTGAAAGACTATTAATAGGGCTATGAATCCCACGGTAATTGTTTTTTCTAAGATATAATTAACTACATATAATTTCGACCAATCGCTGAGCTTTGTCGCTACAAGTAAAATTAGTAGACCTTTAATAAGCTGCTCTGCCCTTGTGTCTCTAATAAGCATGTATAATTTATAAAAAACAAATGCCACAATGGTCATATCTAAAATATCTCTCAGTCCTATGTTTGAAATCATATCCAGTAGTTGTTCCAAGTTAAACACCTCTTAGTAATTATATATTAATCTTATTGTACAGTTTTTTAAACAGTTCTTCAATATTACTATTGTATTATTTATTAATTTAATTTTAAACCCAGTTTTCAAAAAAATTATTATATTACTTCAGTAATCGTTAAGTTCTATTATATATTTATTTTGTTAAATGATGTGTCATATTTTGAATAAAAAGTATTAATTTTTTATTACATTGTACTTCTTATATGTACTTTGATATAGATATTCCAGGTAAACAGTCAAATCAAGGATGATATCCCCATATTAGGCTTAGCCAAGTCAGAGTTATGCAATTTCCTAAATATATGGGTTTCTTATTTTATACCCCTAATATTACAAATTTATTTTATAAATTATCTTTTTTTGTGGAAAAATATGAACAAAGTCGTCTGACGACACTTTGTAGTTTTATGCTGAAAGGATGGTTAATATGGAAGATAAAAGAACTAATTGGATTAGTAATAATCAAACTCCATCACTGGATAATTTAATTGTCGACAAAATAAAAGACCAATTAGAGGAAAAGATGCAAGCAAGTGCAATGGATGTTAATGTCTTTTGTAAGGATGGATATGTTCATTTGTCAGGAATTGTAGATGTTTTGGCGGAGAAAATTAAATCTGAGGATATTGCTAGAAGTATAGATGGAGTAAGAAAAATAGAAAACAAGATAACTATAGCTATGGATAGCAATATTACAGATAAGCACATGGAAAAAGAAATAAGTAGTAGGTTAAGAAAGGATCATACCTTAGACGGAGTGAGTCCAAAGGTTAATGATGGTGTATCTAATTTAATTGGTTCTGCCCCCACCTTAAGAGATGCAAAGGAAGCGTGCAGGCTGGCATCAAAAACTAGGGGTATTAAAGATGTAGTAAATAATATTAAGATCGAATCCTATGGTAAATATGATGATTCAATTATAAGCAGTCGAGTTGCTCAGGCTCTTACTACTACTGACCTAAGTCTTATGGATATTGATCATAGGGTCCAGGATGGTAAGTTAACTCTATCGGGCTATGTGAACAATAGACAAGAAGTAGAATTGGCAAAGGAATTGTCCATGGAAGTAGAAGGTGTAAGAAAAGTTGTAAACAGACTCAAGATACGTAGGGATAATCAAAGGCAAATATAATCATGTAGTTCCATGTTCCAAGTTGAAAGTTACAAGTTTTTACGTTATTCTTTTATATCTGTGAAACTTAAAAATAAAATATGATTATTTTTTAAAACCCACTGTACACACTTTGAGACTTGGAGCTTGGGACTAAAAGGCGTTATTAAGCGCCTCTTTTTACTATTTATAAAACAACCCTATTCCTACTAGCATGGCCATAAGTCCCAATACCCTATATCCCGATATACCATTTTGTACTACCCCAAAGAAACCAAAGTGTTCTGTGATCATAGCCGTAAATAATTGACTGAAAACTATCACTGCAAAAGCCACTAAGGGACCAGTTTTCATTATAGAAATGGTCATAAAGCTCATTATTCCTATGCCAAGAAGAGCCGAAATGATTAAAAAAACAAACCCAAATTTGATATCCTTTAATTTGATGATATTTCCCAAAAATTGTCTTCTAAATAGAACCACAGTTGATAATATAAGAAACTGGGTTGTTACAGGAACGAATACTGTAGTAAATACTCCCACCTTTGTGCCCATCATCCCATTTATACCACCCTGTAGAGCTATAAATATACCTCCTAATACTGCAGCTATTATTCCATAATACAACATTTATTTTCCCCCATGGTTTTCATTAATTTCTTTTTCTTCAAAATTCTTTATTTACTCTTCTTTTACATCATATTTCCTGGGAAATACAATTAATAATTTGTATTTATCTAATATTTTTAAATTCGACACAATTAGTATATCATATTATGTTTTATATTGTATATGTGAATACTAGTAAAATTCGACAATAAACCTTTTAATCTGTTGAAGAATATTTAGACAATTAATTACATAATTTATAAGTAAAAGTCACCATATACGGTTTTATGATTTGAGCTACTTTATTGCTCAATTAAAAATACTATGGGAATTTAAGTAGAGACTTTCATTTATACGCATCAAAGATTCTTAGAAGTACTGAATCTTTTAATACATATAAATTAAGCTTTACTATACAAGCCCTATATTGGAGGAGATTTTATGAATCATGAAGAGATTCTACAAAGTGTGATCAAATGTAATAATTCTAAAATTGCCCTAATTGTATTAGATGGCATCGGTGATATTAGAAATAGAGACTATAATTATAAAACGCCCCTTGAATATGCTAAGACTCCAAATCTCGACAAGCTAGCTAGCGAATCGGTTTTGGGTAGAATGATTCCCGTCTCCTTGGGAATAACTCCAGGAAGCGGCCCTGGCCATTTGGGGCTTTTCGGATATGATCCAATAAATATTACCATAGGTAGAGGAGTACTAGAGGCGGTAGGCTTAGGATTGAATTTACAAAATGGAGATGTAGCCGCAAGATGTAATTTTGCCACCATCAGTGAAGATGGCAAAATAATTGATAGAAGAGCTGGAAGAATAGCAACAGAAAAAACAATAGAGCTTTGTAATATCCTGAGATCCATAAAAGAAATTGACGATGTGGAAATAATAATTGAACCTGGAAAAGGCCATAGATTTGTTACTATATTTAGAAGCAAGAATAAAAAAATTGATTCCCTTATAAATGATACGGACCCCCAATCCGAAGGAAAAGCACCTTTAACAGCCAAAGGAAATAATGAAGCATCTGTTTTTTTAGCTTCTGTAGTAAATCAATTTCTTAAAAAAGGGTTTGAACTTCTAAGTAATTATGACAAAACGAATGGCTTTTTAACTAGGGGTTTTTCTAAGAAACCCGATCTTCCAAGTATGAGAGAAAAATATTGTTTAGAATCAGCTGCCATAGCTACTTATCCTATGTATAGAGGCATTGCATCCTTATTGGGTATGAAGCTTTTAGCAGCTCCGGATTCAATAGACGGCCTATTTGAAACCTATGTTAAAAACAAGCAAAAATATGATTTTTTCTTTATACATGTTAAGGGAACTGACCAAGCAGGTGAAGACGGAGACTTTGAATCTAAAGTAAGCTGTATAGAAAAGGTAGACAAAGCCCTTTCAGTACTTTTGCAAAATAGACCCGATGTAATTGCTATAACTGGTGATCACTCATCGCCTTGTCCCATGCGTTCCCATAGCTTTCATCCAGTTCCAGTCCTACTAAATGGTGAATTTTCTGGAAGAGATGATGTTGTATGCTTCCATGAAAATGCATGTAATGTTGGAGGCCTAGGTTTTTTTGAAAGTAAATACCTAATGACACTGCTTTTAGCTAATGGAAAGAGACTTAATAAGTTTGGAGCGTAAGAAAAGCATCAGTGGACGCTTTTCCAGTCCTAAGTAACAAGCTCTAAGATTCGGGTCACTCTTTTGGGTATAGAAACAAAATCCCATAGATTTGGTTAGTAGATTTTTATTTTCACGTGATTTAGATTTATAATTTTTAGCTTAATTAATTTATTTTAAAAGGTAAAAAACAAATTAATTGTTTTTTATCTTGTTTTTTTATTAAGATAATTTATGCCTATCTGACATTTTTATCATGTAATTATTTGATTGATTATAAGAAAAACTATATATGAAAGGAGGGAATATTTTTGAAGAGAAATAAATTATTATTGACTTTTTTTAGTGTCTTGTGTTTATTAATGATTTTCAGTTTAGGCAATGTTCATGCCCAAGCACAAAACAATGATACCGATGTATATATAGTAAAAAGTGGTGATTCTTTATGGAAGATTGCTGTAAAATATCAAGTAGGCATAAGTGAAATTATTTCGGCAAATCCACAGTTCAAAAATCCAGATTTAATATACCCTGGAGATAAAGTATATATTCCTTTATTTAGTACAGTTAAAGCCATAGAGAAGGAAGTTGTAAGATTAACCAATATTCAAAGACAAAATTATGGCCTACCTCCTCTTAAACATAATTGGCAATTATCAAGGGTAGCAAGATATAAGTCCGATGATATGAGAAATAAAGGATATTTTAGTCATACTTCTCCAACCTATGGATCGCCATTCAAGATGATCACTGATTTTGGAATCAGATATTCTACTGCGGGAGAAAACATTGCTATGGGTCAAAGAACTGCCCAGGATGTAGTTACCGGATGGATGAATTCATCGGGACATAGGGCCAATATCCTAAGTAAAAATTTTACTGAAATCGGAGTTGGATATTCAAAAAATTCAAGTGGACGAACGTATTGGACACAAATGTTTATAAGACCTTAAATATAAAGTGAATAACCCTAACTTTATAACAGCTATTTTATACAACAAAAAAACATCTGATATATTTATATCAGATGTTTTTAAATGGTGCCCAGAGGCGGAATCGAACCACCGACACGGGGATTTTCAGTCCCCTGCTCTACCGACTGAGCTATCTGGGCAAATACTGGTGACCCATCCGCGACTCGAACGCGGGACACCCTGATTAAAAGTCAGGTGCTCTACCGACTGAGCTAATGGGTCATATACAATGTATTGATTTAAAGTCTTAAGACCATAAAAAAAACTACCTACAAGTTCTAGTAGCGATTTTTATTTTTATGGCGTGCCCACAGGGATTCGAACCCCGGACACACGGCTTAGAAGGCCGTTGCTCTATCCTGCTGAGCTATGGGCACAAATAAAATGGAGCGGTAGAAGGGATTTGAACCCTCGACCCTCGCCTTGGCAAGGCGATGCTCTACCACTGAGCCACTACCGCATATATGGTGCGGGTAGAGGGACTTGAACCCCCACGTACAAGACACTAGATCCTAAGTCTAGCGCGTCTGCCAATTCCGCCATACCCGCATAAAAAATTCTCTATAAAGTTTATAAAAAAAGAAGTTTATTTGCCTATCGACAAATACCGTAAAATTTCCTTTGAGCTAAAGCTCGCTATAAAATTTTACTAACTTGGTGGGCGCAACAGGGCTCGAACCTGTGACCCCCTGCTTGTAAGGCAGGTGCTCTCCCAGCTGAGCTATGCGCCCAAGCCAGCTACTAAATAGTAGCTATTTTTTGGTGACCCCTAGG
>JAOASB010000007.1 GCA_025210375.1 Maledivibacter sp.
ACCTGAAAGAATAAAATTCTTTTAGGTTTTTTTATATTTAAAATTTTTTTAAAAAATATGTTTAAAAAGTTTTTTTATAGGTATATATATAATATATAAAATAAAAGGAGATGATAAAAAGAATCCCAAATACTAAAGTAACAATAATTAAAAATATTTAATTATAAAGGGGTGAGTCCACCAAAAAATGAATGAGTTAAATACAGAGTAATAAGACAACTCTCACAGGATAATATGAGGGTTGTCTTTTATTATTTATATGAATCATATTTGCCAATAAATTAAGGTTGAAAAATATAAATTATTCTAGTAAGATTTTAATAGTTGAGGAAATCTCATAACTCTTACTTGGCTAGGCCTAATATGGGAATATCATCCTTAATTTGAATATTTAAGATATAGCATATTTGGTGGTATAGCTTTGGAGATTTTTAAATCATATATAGTAGATGGCCTTTATATAAGGGGATTATGGAATTTGCTCAGTTACTAAGGAGGATACGTTATGGAAAGTAATATAATAATAAAAAAACTGATTGTTCATGTATTAGATGCATCAGTTGGCACACCAGTTTTATCAGATTTAGAGTATGACTTAGATCCAGAAATTAATGAATATATAGAAACCCATATCATTAAATTGTTTAAGGATATAGACTTAAAGAAGGTATACTTTGAAAATAATGATAATGAGGTAAGAATGGATTGTTTAAGCTTAAAGAAAGGAGAAAAAGATTTTGTTAAGGTGAGTAAGGATATAGCCTCAATGCTGTACAGACTTATGAATCAAAATCCAGATATTCCCTCGGCAGATTTAATAGTTGTTCTATTTAAATTAGATAATATAGATCATATTGGAATTTTCAAATTTAATTATAAAGAATCCTATATTCATTTTTTACGTGAGGATGAAAATGGTAGAATTATAAATATTATAAAGCAAAGGACAGCATTACCTTCAATGACACAAAAAATAGATGAAGGTATAATAATAAACATCCATGATTTTTCAATATTATTAAAGGAAAAGAAATATGAAATAGATGGAGAAAAACAATTTTATCTATCTAGAAAAATACTTCATTCCACAGAAGTGCTATCGGATAAAGAAAAAATTGATATTATAAATAAAGCATCAAAAAAAGTTGTAAAAAAATATTGTAATGATGATGTTACTAAGATTGCACAGATAAAGAATGCAATAGCTGAGAGTGTTGAGGAGAGTAATACCATTAATGTTGAAGAGGTTAGCGATAAAGTCTTTGCAGATAATCCGGAAATGCAAAAAATATATACAGAAGAGATAGAAAAGCGTGGATTAAAGGAAAAATCTATTAATATAAATGAAAATCTTGAGAAAAGAGTTATGAAAAAACAACGTTTAGTTACTAATGATGGAATCGAAATTAAGCTCCCATCTTCATTACTATCTAGACGAGACAAGGTAGAATTTATATCTAATATTGATGGGACGATTTCAATATTATTAAAGAATATAACTGAGATAGAAGACAAGTGATAGAGTCTCTAAAATACTTATTATTGACAGTTAGATACATATTTTCCCGTGGCACCTAAATGAAAAATAGGAAAGGTTCATTTAGGTGTTTTATGTTTTTGGAAAATAAAAACTTGGAAATCTATAGTATATGGTTTTTATAGAAAGTAATTATGTAATTTGCTTAGTTATTTGTTCTTATATTATTGGACAACATAAAAGCCTTATTGCTATAATATGAATAGCAGATTTTGTTAAAATACTAATTAAGATATATAAATAACTGCAAAGATACTTACTTTTAATTGAAAGGCTGATAATATGTGCAATAAGCAGGAGATAAAAATATCAGTTAGAAACTTAGTGGAGTTTGTTCTGCGTTCGGGAGATTTAGATACTAGTTTTAGAAGTATGTCTAGAGCTGTGGAAGGAATAAAGGCCCACCAAAAAGTACAGGGGTCTCAAGATGAAAACTATGAAGCCGAAGTTACTTTAAAGCATAGTTTTGAATATAAAGATTTTATATTTTCAATTGAAGGCAGAGCCGATGGGATCATAAAGGAAGACCTAGAAGATAATGTAGAAATTAATGATTTCATGGTAAATAATTCAGATTTATATTCAATTTGTATAGATGAAATAAAATCTACTACTAGACCTCTAGAAATGATAGACGAAAACTACAATGAAGTTCATTGGGCCCAAGCAAAATGTTATGCATATATATATGCCCTACAAAATGAACTCACAAACATAGATGTCCAGTTAACATATTTTCATTTAGAAACGGAAATTGTTAAAAGTATTAGGAAAAGCTTTAGCTTTAAAAGCATAGAAGAATTTTTTTATGATATCATAGATAAATATATAGTTTGGGCAAGCTTTACATCTGAGTGGAGCATTCTACGTAATAATTCAGTCAATGAGCTAGTATTTCCCTTTGAAGGTTATAGAACTGGACAAAGACAGCTTGCAGTTTCAGTATATAGGACTATTAGAGATGGAAATAAATTATTTGCTCAAGCCCCAACAGGAATAGGAAAAACCATTTCTACTCTTTTTCCCGCTGTAAAAGCCTTTAGTGAAGGACATACTTCTAAGATATTTTATCTCACGGCTAAAACTATAGCTAGACAGGTTGCTAAGGAAGCCTTCATGAAAATGAGGGAAAAGGGTTTAAGATTTAAGACACTAACCTTAACTGCCAAGGATAAGATATGTTTTAAGGATGAGTCGAGATGTGACCCAGAATATTGTGAATATGCAAAGGGGCATTTTGATAGAGTTAATGATGGACTGTTGGATATTCTTAGAAATGAAGACGAATTGTCTAGGGGGATAATTGAGGAATATTCAAAAAAGCATAATATTTGTCCATTTGAGTTTTCCCTAGATTTAGCACTATGGGCGGATACGGTCATATGTGACTTTAATTATGTTTTTGATCCCAGAGTGTATCTTAAAAGATTTTTTGAATTTGGCAATAATGACTATACGTTTTTGGTAGATGAAGCCCATAATTTAGTAGATAGAGCGAGGGAGATGTTTTCGGCAACCCTCTACAAAAGACCATTCTTAGATTTAAAAAGGATTTTTAAAGATAAAGAGCCTAAAATAGCAAAGGCCTTAGATAAGCTCAATTCATATATGCTTGAAATGAAAAAACTTTGTGGAGATGAACTTTTTTATATACAATATGAAATGCCCGATGATATATCATATTTATTAAACAATTTGATGTCAGTAAGTGAAGAGTTTTTGGCTACAAAACAAGGAAAAGAAGGGCATAGGGAACTTCTAGATTTATTTTTTGAGGCCTTAAGCTTCACAAGGATTTTAGAATTTTATGATGATAGATATGTAACCTATGTGGAGCAAGATAATAAAGATGTAAAGCTTAAAATATTTTGCCTTGATCCATCGTATCTATTAAGTCAAGCAGTTAAAAGAGGCAAAACGGCCATATTTTTTTCTGCTACATTATCGCCTATAGAATATTTTAAAGACATTTTAGGAGGCCATGACGAGGATACCACATTGAAGCTGTCCTCTCCCTTTGACAAGAGAAATTTATTGCTTATGATAGGTGGCAAGGTATCAACAAGATATAGGGACAGGGATAATAGCTACGGCATAATTGCAGATTACATAGAAAAAGTATCAAAGGAAAGGGGAAACTATATGGCCTTTTTTCCTTCATATAGATACATGCATGATGTCTATGAAGTATTTAAAGAAAAGTATCCTAAATACAATACTATTATCCAAAGGAATACCATGACAGAGGAAGAAAGGGAAGAATATCTAAGTAGTTTTAATCACAATCCAAGGCAAACACTTGTAAGCTTTGCTGTAATGGGTGGTGTTTTTTCAGAGGGAATAGACCTCAAAGGGGATAGACTGAGGGGAGCAATAATAGTGGGAGTAGGATTGCCACAAATATGTTTAGAAAAAAATATAATAAGAGATTACTTTAATGAAAAAAATGATAAGGGATTTAATTATTCCTATATGTACCCTGGTATGAATAAAGTTCTACAGGCCGCAGGACGAGTTATACGTACTGAAAAGGATAAAGGAGTTATTTTGCTGATAGACGATCGTTTTATCTATAGTTCCTATAGAATGATTTTTCCAAGAGAGTGGAGTCATAATATAACCGTTTCATCACCGCAACAAGTAGAATCTCGCATCACTTCATTTTGGAAAAAGAATAAGTAGTATTTTTAATAATATATGAGATAATTTGTGCTTGGGATATGATATAATAACACTATGAAAAATATTGAATAGTCTGTAAATTTAATATTACCTATATCTTTAACTTAGTCCAGAGAGTCTTGCAGGATGATATTTGCATATTAGGCCTAGCCAAGTAAGAGTTATGCAATTTCCTCAAATTATATATTATTATAGATAACATTGACTTCAGACCAAGGTTCAAATATTTGTAATCTGCTAGGGGGTGAGACAATATGGAAATATTAAAAAGAAAGTGTGTAGATAAGAAAGTAGAAGAAGCTTTACAAGAAAACTTAAAGTTTCTTCAAACTGTTATTAATACTATTCCAAATCCAATATTTTATAAAGATAGTGATGGTATATATAAACATTGTAATACCGCATTTCTAGAATACTTAGATAAAGAATATGAAGAGGTTATAGGTAAAGGGGTTCATGATATTTATCCAAAGGAGCTTGCTGATATTTACTATAGAGCTGATAATGAGCTTATGAATAATAAGGGGAAGCAAATCTATGAAGCCAAGTTTATGTACAAAAACCATTCATTGCGTGATGTTATCTTTAATAAAGCGACTATCAAAGATAAAAATGATGGTGCCAGCGGTTTAGTAGGTGTAATAATGGATATTACAGAGAGAAAGCTTGCAGCAAAGAATATTGAAAGACTATTGAAAATGAAGGATGCCGCTATAGCAATAAATCAAGCCATTATAGCAACAAATAATATTAATGAGTTATTTAACTTAGTTTTAGATAAGATATCACAAGTAATTGATAATGCTGAATTTTCATGTGTTTTGGTTTTGAATGAAGATAAAAATTTAAGCGTTGCCGCTTGTAAAGGGTATGATGAAGAAAAATCAAAAAGCTATTTTCTTAACCTAAAGGATACCTTTTTATGGATTAAAACTAAGGGTAAATTAGATAATGCAATTATTATAAATGATATTCAAGAAATGCTTAAGGATCGGTTCCCTAATATTTTAGAAAATTACAGAGGTGCTAAAATAGAGTCCTCAATTAGTGCCCCAATAGTAGTAGACGGTGAACTATATGGTTTTGTAAATGTTGATAGTAGCAGTAATCATTCATTTGATGAGTATGATCTTGATATGATGGGATATCTTAGCAATCAAATTGCCATATTAATTAGCAATCATAGGCTTTATAAAGAAATAATATATCTGTCAAGATATGATAAGCTAACTAATGTGTATAATAGAAGTTATTTTGAAGAACTGTTTGGTAGCTACATTAAAGATGCCATTATAAATAAAAAAGAGTTTCTGTTAGTATTATTCGATTTAAATAGACTGAAGTTTGTAAATGATAACTATGGACATTTGGCAGGTGATAAGTTAATAAGAGTCTTTTCTAATAGTTTAAGTGATTTAATTGGATCGGAGGATTATTTTGCAAGATTTGGTGGGGACGAATTTATAGCTATTTTTTCTACTGATGAATGGGAAAAAACAGGAAAAATGTTTGAAGACTTAATTAGGGATTTTAGAAATAATCCGATTATATTTGAACAGAATAATATCATATGTGAGTTTAGTTATGGCATCGCAAAATTTCCATATGATGGTAAAAACTATGATCAATTAGTCAAAATTGCTGATGAGAGGATGTATAGTTATAAGAAAACAATAAAAAATATTCAGAAATTTCACCAAGATTAGAATTGAAATCAAGGAGCAATCCTTATAAGGGGCATTTTCCCAACTAAGTATGATCAAAACTTAGGGGCAGATGCCCTTTTTTTATTTGAAAAAATTATATTTTTGTAAAAAAGATTAAAAAGCTAGTATATTTTAATTTATTTGCATATATATAGAAAAGTAAAAAAAATGATTTATATAAAAGGCATTTATAAACTTAAGTGAAGTTTATGGAAAAAAAGAAGAACGCAGTAACAAAGGAGGAGAAAAAACTGTGGATAGAATTACCATTGACTATATTTCTACTGGGACATTGGATACATATCTTTTTCATCAAGGGAATCACTACAAATCTTATAACTTCTTAGGATCACATTTAAGGGAATACAAAGGATTAAAGGGTGTCAATTTTAATATTTGGGCACCTAATGCTAAGCATGTAAATGTTGTTGGTGATTTTAATAATTGGGTGGGCTTTGGGTATGATATGAAACCAATAGGTGATTCAGGGATTTGGAATATATTTATTTCTGGATTAAGGGAAGGAGAAATATATAAGTATGAAATTCATACTAAAAATGGAAGCAAAATCTTAAAATCCGATCCCTATGCCTTTTATTCAGAATTGAGACCAAATACTGCTTCAATAATAACATGCCTAGAAAAGTATCAATGGAAGGATAAGGAATGGCAAAACAAAAAAAATGGGGATATTTATCATGGGTCAATGAACATTTATGAATTACATTTAGGCTCATGGAAAAGAAAATATGATGGAGATTTTTTAAACTATAGAGAAATCATAGATGACATCCTTACATATGTTGTGGAAATGGGATATACCCATATTGAAATATTGCCACTTATGGAACATCCCTTTGATGGCTCGTGGGGTTATCAAACAACAGGATACTTTTCTGTTACAAGTAGATATGGCTGTCCAGAAGACTTTATGTATTTTGTAGATAGATGCCATCAAAGTAATGTAGGGGTAATATTGGATTGGGTACCGGGTCATTTTTGTAAGGATGACCATGGACTATACAAATTTGATGGAGAAGCGGTTTATGAATATGATACACCAGAAATGGCCGAGAATATTGAGTGGGGAACGGCAGTCTTTGATTATAGCAAAGGGGAGGTAGTAAGCTTTTTAATATCAAATGCTATATTTTGGTTTGATATTTATCATATAGATGGATTAAGGGTAGATGCGGTATCCTATATGCTTTATCTGGATTATGGGAAAAAGGATGGTGACTGTGTAAAAAATAAATATGGTGGAAGAGAAAATCTTGAAGCCATGGAGTTCTTAAAAAAGCTAAATAAAACTGTATTTAATGATTTTCCCCATGGCCTTATGATTGCTGAAGAATCCACATCATGGCCTGGTGTAACGGCTCCAATCCATATAGATGGGCTGGGCTTCAATTTCAAGTGGAATATGGGATGGATGAATGATATGTTGAGGTACGTGGAAATGGACCCCATATATAGGAAATGGCATCATAACCTAATAACCTTTTCATTCACCTATGCATTTACTGAAAACTATATATTGCCCTTATCCCACGACGAAGTAGTTCATGGGAAAAAATCATTGATAGAGAAGATGCCAGGAGGGTATTGGGAGAAGTTTGCTAATTTGAGGGTGCTATATTCCTATATGATAGGGCATCCCGGTAAAAAGCTATTGTTTATGGGCAGTGAATTTGCCCAGTTTATAGAATGGAATTATCAAAGGGAATTGGACTGGGGGATTTTAGATTTTGATATGCATCATAAAATTAAAAGTTTTGTGAAAGAACTAAATCACTTATACAAAAGAGAAAAATCCTTGTATCAATTAGATAGTGATTACAAGGGCTTCTCATGGATAGATCATCAGAACAATGAACAAAGTGTGATAGCCTTCATGAGAAAAGGAATAGAAGAAGATGAATTCATAATAATTATATGCAATTTCACTCCTGTAGCTAGGTATGATTACAAAGTAGGAGTACCCTATGGGGGTGAATATAAGGAAGTTTTTAATAGTGATTTAGAGAAGTTTGGAGGGAAAGGGGTAATAAACTGTGACAATATTAAATCCTATAACAGTAACTGGCATAATCAACCCCATTCAATCCGAATAAAAATTCCGCCCCTTGGGGCATTGTTTATTAAAAAAAAAGCAAAATCTTTAGATTATAAGTTAAATGCCTTTAATGACCCAAGAGAATGACCCAAAAACTTGTAACTTGCAACCTAAAACTTGGAACTAACAAATAAGGGGGATTCATCCATGGGAGATCATAAAAAAGAGATTGTGGCCATGTTATTAGCTGGAGGTCAAGGATCTAGATTGAAAAAATTAACTAGAAGATTAGCAAAACCTGCCGTACCCTTTGGAGGTAAGTACAGAATAATTGATTTCACATTAAGTAATTGCTTGAATTCCGATATAGATACAGTTGGAGTATTAACACAGTATCAGCCTCAAGTATTAAATTCTCATATAGGAATTGGAAGTCCATGGGATTTAGATAGGAAGGATGGAGGGGTTACAATTCTACCACCCTATGTGGGGCCTAATGGAGGTAGATGGTATAAGGGTACTGCAAATGCTATATATGAAAATATGGATTTTATAGATAAATATGAACCAGAATACGTTTTAATATTATCGGGGGATCACATATACAAAATGGATTATTCTGTACTCATGGAATATCATAAACAAAAATCTGCTGAAGCCACAATTGCAGTTATTGAGGTACCTTTAAACGAAGCCCATAGATTTGGAATAATGAATATAGACGAGAATAATAAAATATATGAGTTTGAAGAAAAGCCTCAAAAACCAAAGAGTAACTTGGCTTCAATGGGAATTTATATATTTAATTGGAAGATACTCAAACAGTACTTGCTTGAAGATGAAGGGGATGAAAGCTCCAATAATGACTTCGGTAAAGATATTATTCCTAAGATGGTAAACAGGGGACTGGATGTATATGCCCATGTGTTTAATGGTTACTGGAAGGATGTAGGTACCGTTGAAAGTTTATGGGAAGCAAATATGGATTTATTGAGTGAAGATAATAAGCTCAATTTGTATGATCGAAGCTGGAGGATATATTCTCAAAATCCCACTAGCCCACCCCATTATATTAGCAACACTGGCAGTGTCAAATCTTCTCTCTTGAATGAAGGTTGTGTTGTACATGGGGAGGTTCAAAATTCTGTATTGTTTCCGGGTGTATTTATAGGCAAAAATTCAAGGGTAGTAGATTCTGTAATAATGCCCAATACTAGAATTGAAGATCATGTGATAGTTAAAAGGGCCATAGTCATGAGTGAGGTTACAGTAAGACAAGGAAGTAGTATAATCAATAAAAATTCAAATGAGATAATTGTAGTAAATGAATAGTTTAAATCTGCTACCAAAGATAATTGACCCAAATACTTAATGTTAATTTTAAACTTTATCTTAAAAGGGGGATAAGACTTGAAAGAGCTTATGGGAATAATTAACCTTAGTGAAAGTGAAGGTGCAATAAAGGAAATTACTTACAATAGACCCATTGCCACCATACCCATTGCGGGGAGATATAGAGTTATAGACTATACCTTATCTAATATGGTTAATGCTGGAATACATAATGTGGCCATATTTACTCGGGGGAAAAGCCGATCACTGATGGATCATCTAGGAACCGGTAAGGATTGGGATTTAGATAGGAAAATAGATGGGCTATTTGTATTAAATCCAGTAATCAATCTGGATGAAATGATAACAAATAAAGGAGATATAGAGAATTTTAAGAATCATATGGATTATATTGAGCATAGCAAACAAAAATATGTACTTTTAACTAGAAGCTATATGATTTGCAATGTTAATTATGGTGATGCACTTAAATATCATAAAAAAACCGGTGCAGATATTACTATAATCTATAAGAATATGGAAAACCATCACCATAAATTTATAAATTGTGACACATTGAATCTGGATGCAAGCAGCAAGGTGATAAGTATAGGAAAAAATACTGGAAAAACAAAATTTTATAATATGTCAATGGAAATGTATATTATGAAAAAGGAATTATTCTTAGAAATAATTCAAAAAAGTATTTCAACCGGTGAAAGTGAATATTTGAAACAAGCAATTTTTTTAAATATGAAAAATTTAAATGTTAATGCATATCCCTTTAGAGGATATTTATCATGTATCAATTCCATACAAAATTATTATAAAACCAATATGGAACTATTGGATATAAAGATTTCCCAGGAGTTGTTTTATAAGAATGGGTTAATCTATACCAAAGTCAAAAACGAACCTCCAACAAAGTATACAGATAGCGCCAAGGTGACAAATTCTATTGTGGCAAATGGCTGTGTAATTAAAGGCACTCTGGAAAATAGTATAGTTGGTAGAGGTGTAGTAATCAAAAAGGGAGCTGTTGTCAAGGACAGCATAGTTATGAGCAAAAGTGTTATTGAAGAAAGAGTTTATCTAAAAAATGTCATCCTCGATAAATATGTTCATATAACAAGGGGAAAGGTGTTATATGGAGATAAAAAAAATTCATTTGTAATTAAGAAAAATATGAAGTTATAAAAGACGTGGAGGTATAAATATGTTGAAAGTATTATATGTGGCATCGGAAGTAGTTCCTTTTGTAAAAACCGGGGGACTAGCAGATGTAGCATTTTCTTTACCTAAGGAACTAAGGAATCTGGATATAGACGTCAGAATAATACTTCCAAAGTATTCAAAAATACATGAAATATTCAAGAAGGCCATGACATTTCAAAAAAATTTCAATGTACCCGTAGGATGGAGAAAACAATATTGTGGAGTAGAATATTTAGAGTATGAAGGTATACCATTCTATTTTATAGATAATGAATATTATTTCAAACGAGATGGTATATATGGATTTTATGATGATGGAGAAAGATATTCTTTCTTTTGTAGAGCTGTATTAGAAACCATAGCCAATATAGATTTTATACCCCATATTATTCATTGTAATGATTGGCACACTGGGATTTTAAGTACATTGTTAAAGGAACACTATAAAAGCAATCCTTTATACGAAGGAATTAAGACTATCTTTACTATACATAATCTAAGATATCAAGGGGTATTCCCAAAGGAGATATTAGGAGATTTATTAAGTCTAAGTATGGAATATTACCATGTAAATTCCCTTGAGTTTTATGGTGGGGTGAGCTTTATGAAGGGAGGAATTAACTATTCAGATATAGTCACTACAGTTAGCAGCACCTATGCAGGGGAAATACAGAATCCATATTATGGTGAGAAGCTAGATGGTATTATCAAATTGAGGAAAGAAGACCTATATGGTATTACGAATGGTATAGATTATGAATTATATAATCCCGAAAGGGATGAGGATATTTTTACAAGGTACAATATTGATTTGCCGGAAGGAAAAAAAGAAAATAAAGTAATGCTTCAAAAACTTTTAAATTTGCCCCAAAGGAAGGATGTACCCGTAATAGGAATGGTTTCTAGGTTGGCCCATATGAAGGGCCTAGACCTATTATTACATGTATTGGATGAACTAATGACCGAAGATATTCAAATGATTATTTTGGGAACTGGAGAGCCCTATTTTGAATCCAGGCTGAGGGAATATGCAAGCAAATATTCAAATAAAATTGCTATCAATATTCTATTTGATGAAGCCCTTGCCCATAAAATTTATGCCGCTTCTGATATGTTCTTAATGCCATCTAAATTTGAACCCTGTGGACTTGGTCAGTTAATAGCATTAAGATACGGAGCAATCCCTATTGTAAGAGAAACAGGGGGGCTAAAGGATACCATAATTTCATACAATGAATATACCCATGAAGGGAATGGATTCAGCTTTACCAACTATAATGCCCACGATATGCTTTATACAATAAAAAGAGCATTGGGACTTTATAGAGATGAAAATACATGGATGAGAATAGTAACTAATGCCATGAAGGAAGACTATAGCTGGAAAAATTCAGCTAAGATTTATAAGGATTTGTATGAGAAGGTATATAAAAGGGAGTTGGTTTTATGGGACTGACCAAGGAGAAGTTTAAGGCTGATTTTATAAAAAAAGTAGAGTCTGAAAGAGCAAATAGTATTGAAGAAGCTTCGGACTTAGATAAATATTATGCTTTAGCCAGCCTTATAAAAGATTATATATGTGAAAATTGGGTAAAGACCAATACAAAATATATCAGTAATAAAGAAAAGCAGGTATACTATTTTTCTATGGAATTCCTTATTGGAAAGCTCCTCGTAAATAATCTCATAAATCTGGGAATAAAGGATACTTGTGTACATGGTTTAAAGGAGTTAGGCATAGATTTGGAAAAAATCAAAGAAATCGAAAGAGACCCGGGCTTGGGAAATGGTGGGCTTGGAAGATTGGCGGCATGTTTTTTAGATTCCATGGCTTCTATTGGTATATCAGGTCATGGCTGTGGAATAAGATATAAATACGGTCTTTTTGAACAAAAAATAATAGATGGATATCAAGTAGAGTTTCCAGACAAATGGCTTCAAAATGAAAATGTGTGGGAGATAAAAAGAACAAGTAAGGCTGTGGAGGTTAAATTTGGAGGCGAAGTAAGGGCTATAAATGAAAAAGGGAGACTGAAATTTATCCATGAAAACTATGAGTCCATATTAGCAGTTCCATATGATACACCCATAGTGGGATATGAAAATAATATAGTCGATACCCTAAGACTCTGGAGTGCAGAAGCTCAAAAAAAGGAATTCGACTATTCTTCATTTAGTAGGGGAGAGTATTTAAAAGCCTTTGAACATAAGCATTCCATTGAATCAATTTCCCAGGTTCTATATCCAGATGATTCCTATGAAGAGGGAAGAATTTTAAGATTAAAGCAGGAGTACTTTTTAGTTTCTGCTGGTATACAAAGCATTATTAGGACATTTAAAAAGCTAGAAAAGCCAATAGAAGCTTTCCATGAATATGTGGCAATACATATAAATGATACCCATCCAGCATTGGCTATACCTGAACTCATGAGGATACTCATGGATGAAGAAGGCATGGCATGGGAAGAAGCTTGGAAGGTGACTACTAAAACAATGTCCTATACTAATCATACTATTATGGCAGAGGCTTCAGAAAAATGGAATATAGATATGTTCAAAGCCTTGCTTCCACGTATATTCATGATCATAAAGGAGATAAACGAAAGATTTTGTAGGACTTTATGGGATAAAGGGTATACCAATGACTTTGATAAAATAGCACAAATGGCAATAATATCCTATGGACAGATTAGGATGGCCCATTTAGCTATTGTAGGAAGTCATAGTGTAAATGGTGTAGCTAAATTACACACTGAAATATTAAAAAAACAAGAATTTGTAGATTTTTATAATATATATCCTAAAAGATTTAATAATAAGACCAATGGAATCACCCATAGAAGATGGCTTCTACAATGTAATCCTGAGTTGGCAGATCTAATAACAGATACCATAGGAGAGATATGGATAGCTTTGCCCATGAAGTTAAGAAGGTTATTAAGATATAGAAATGATCCTGGATTTCAAGAAAAAATTTATAAAATAAAACAAAACAATAAGTATAGATTAGCAAATATTATTAGGGATAAGTATGCAATAAATGTAGACCCAGAATCTATTTTTGATATACAGGCAAAGAGGCTTCATGAGTATAAAAGACAAAAGTTAAATCTATTACACATAATGTATCTGTACGATAGGCTTATTGAAAATCCAGACCTCGATATAGTTCCTAGGACCTTCATATTTGCCGGAAAAGCTGCACCGGGATATTATATAGCAAAACAGACCATAAAGTTAATTAATACTTTAGCTTACAAAATAAATAATGATAAAAGAATCAAAGATAAGCTAAAGGTTGTATTTATGGAGAATTATGGAGTAACCTTGGCACAGCAGATAATTCCAGGAGCTAATGTAAGTGAGCAATTATCAACAACAACTAAGGAAGCATCTGGAACAGGGAATATGAAATTTATGATGAATGGAGCGATTACAATAGCAACCCTTGATGGTGCTAATGTTGAAATAAAGGATGTTGTAGGAAAAGAAAATATAGTTATATTTGGGCTAAAGGAAAAAGAGATATTTGAACTATATAGTAGTGGAACATATAACTCTATAGATTTATATAATGATGATATAAGGCTAAAAACTGTAATAGATAGGCTTATAAATGGATTTTTCCCCGTAAAGCATGAAGAGTTTTTAATCATATATGATTCCCTTCTTAAGCATAATGATGAATACTTTGTATTAAAGGATTTTGATTCCTATGTTAAGGCTCAAGAGAGAATAGATGAGTTATATAGAGAAAAATCCAAATGGCTCGAAATGTCCATAATAAACATAGGTTCATCGGGAATATTTTCAAGTGATAGGACAATATATGAATATGCTTCTAGTGTATGGGATATAAAACTATTTAGTAATTATTTTTGAAATCCTAAGGAGTGCAGTGGCAGTTGAGTAATGATTTAATAAAATGGGAGAATTATATTTATAGTGGAAATGATTTAGGAGCAACTTATAATAAAGCATTTACAGTATTTAAGGTTTGGGCACCAACCAGGGATGATGTAAAAACCATAATATATGAAAGCTATGATGATAAACAAGGAAAAGCATATCCCATGATCAGGGATGAAAATGGGATATGGTTTTTAAGGTTAGAAGGTGATTATAGTAATAAATATTATAATTATCTAGTGCTTGCAAATGGAAAAGAAATCGAGACACCAGACCCTTATACCAAGGGAGCAGCTGTAAATGGAAGTAAAGGAATGATAGTAGATTTTCAATTAATTAATCCCAAGGGATGGGATAACCATTTAATGCCTAAACCTATAGAAAGTACTCAATCAATAATATATGAAATGCACATAAGGGATTTCTCTATCGATAGAAATTCGGGTATAAAAAATAAAGGTAAGTATTTGGCATTCACAGAAAAGGGGACTAAATCAATAGATGGTTTAGCAACAGGATTAGATCATCTATTAGAACTTGGAATTACCCATCTTCATTTATTACCAGTCTTTGATTTTTCAAGTATAGATGAAACAAAGGAAGGTGAGTATAACTGGGGATATGACCCCTATCTATATAATGTGCTTGAAGGGTCATATTCTACAAATCCATACGATGGAGCAGTTAGGATCAAAGAATTTAAAGAGATGATAATAAAGCTACATGAAAGTGGAATAAGGATCATTATGGATGTTGTATATAATCACACATTTAATATAGAAAAAAGTCCCTTTGAAATACTGGTACCTAATTACTATTATCGAAGAAATATAAATGGTATATATACAAATGGTTCAGGCTGTGGAAATGAAACGGCCTCAGAAAAACCCATGATGAGGAAATTTATATTAGATTCCCTAAAGTACTGGGCTAAAGAATATAAAATCGATGGTTTCAGATTTGATCTGATGGCCTTACATGATATAGACACAATGAAGGAAATAAGTAAAGAGTTAAAGAAAATTAATCCCCATATTTTAATTTATGGAGAGCCGTGGACAGGGGGAGATTCATCCCTTGACTACGAATTGCAGTTTAGGAAAGGGAAACAAAGAGGTACTGAGATAGCTTTATTTAATGATGATTTCAGGAATTCCATAAAAGGAGATAATGATGGAATACAGAGAGGCTTTATTAATGGAGCCTCAGGATTAAAAAGTGAGATTAAAAAGGGAATTGCTGGGAGCATAGACTATAATTTTGAATTAAAAGGATTCGCTCAGGAGCCTAGTGAGACCATAAATTATGTAAGCTCCCATGATAATCTAATCCTGTTTGATAAAATTTTGAAGAGTAATGGATATGCTACCGATGAAGAAAGGGAAAGGATGAATAGATTGGCATTATCTATCATACTTACCTCCCAAGGTATACCCTTTATACAGGGGGGAACAGAATTTTTAAGAACCAAGAAGGGTAATCATAATAGCTATAATTCAGGAGATAGTATAAATGGTATAGATTGGAATAGAAAAAAATATTATTCTGACACATATGAATATATAAAAAATCTAGTTGCCCTTAGAAAAAGTCAGAAAGTTATGGCATTAGATAGAGGTGAAAAGATAAGAAAAAGTCTTGAATTTTTAGATTCTCCGGATAAAACCGTTGCATATACTTTGACATCTCCCTATAAAGAGGATTATAGCCCCATGGTTATAGCCCATAATTCAAATAGAGATGAAGTGAAAATCAAGCTTCCCTTAAGGGGAGAATGGAAGGTTATTGCAAATGAATCTGAAGTAAATGTAAGGGGTATGTCAAGGGGCGTAAAATATTTTATTGATGAAGCAATCATTGCTCCCTTATCAACCTATATATTATATAAAGTATAAGAGCATAGATATTCTATATAGAACCCACCTATAAATCCACATTTTGATTTTTTAAATAGCAAGAGCTTCAATGCTTTTCAAGGAATAAAAATGCAAAAGATTTATTGGGATTCCTATAGTTAAAACCATACTTTGAACTCTAGATATATGCTCATTATCCTCAAATTAGTAAAAACATAGGACTGTATCCTTATCAATACATTGATAAATGATACAGTTTTTTTATTATAAATTTAGACTAGTGTCTACACAGTCTTTCATTCCTTGTCATACTATGATAGTGAAAACAGAATAAATGGTTTTCCATAAATATCTCCAGGTATAGGGGTTTTTATATAGATTTTAACTTATACTATGAAAACCCTATATAGATATGTGACTAAGAAAATTAATAAAAAGAAAAGAGAATGACTTCAAGAATTTAGTAAGAAAACTATCTGAAAGATTTATAAAAAATTCGTAGAACTGACAGGACGTCAGTTCTTAGGCCATGAGGCATGGACGCTGAACGGGAGCGTTAGAATTTTTCTCAAAGCTTGAAGATAAAGTTTTCTCTAAATTCTTGTCGGATTGAACGTTCTTTTTATTAATTTTCAAAATCCAACATCTATATTATTGATCTATGGGTAGTATCAATAGAGCATAAAGGGGGGAAGCATGATAGTATTATGAATAGAAGAAGAGGTTTAAGGCAAATGAAGGACGATTATAAAGATGAGTCAAAAATAATTGATATAGAAGATTATATTGAGGAAAATGATGATAACTCCGCAGATGAATTAACTAATACTGAAAATAATTCATTAATAGACCCCGCTACACAAGCACCTTCGATTGAGGATCTACTTGAAGAATTTTTTAAAGGAGAAGATGCAGAAACATTAGAGCAGATGAAAAAACTCTTGGAGGTATTTAAGCAATTAGAGGGCCCTATGAGATTCATACAACAGATACAAGGGCCACTAAGATTTATACAGCAAATCCAAGGACCATTAAGATTTATTCAGCAGATACAAGGGCCTTTACAGCTGGTAAGGCAATTACAAGGACCTATACAGATGCAACAAATGATGCAAATGCAGCGGCCATTAAGATCGCCAATAAACCAAATAGCTAACAGACAATTTCAGCATCAGGCTCAAAGACAAGTTCAAAGACAGTTTAGTAATCAGATTGAAGGAATGCTACAGCAACAGATACAGGGCATGATCCAAAGGCAGATTAAGCAGAAGATACAGCAACAAATACAAAACCAACTACCAAATCTCTTAAACAATTTTTTTAACAGAAAGTAAAAATAAATCCAAGGAAATAACCTTGGATTTAAGCTGCCTAAAAACCCGAATTTCTTCGTTGCTGCTGAAACCAAGAACCCTTACGTATGTCTATATACGCTGCGGCCTCTCGGTTTCACCACGCCTCGAACTTCAGGTCTTTAGGCAGCCTGTCATCTTGTAGACTTTGTCTACAATCTGAATCCAAGGAAATAACCTTGGATTTATTTTTTTGAATATGGCTCATATCATATGATAAAATGTTTATATATTTTATCATTGTTTGATTGGAGGATTCTCATGGAGAAGGTTTGGAATATAGTTTCTGAAAAGGTTGAGGGCTTATCTATAGTTGAAGGTATACTCCGTAGTAAGGGGATTACTGAAAAAAAAGATATAGAAGAATTTTTAAGTGATAAACCCCAAAGGACCTATGACCCCTTTATCATAAAAAATATGACCGAGGCTGTAGGCACAATTATTCGGCATATCACAAAGGGCAATAGGATTGTAATTGCTGGAGATTATGATGTGGATGGGGTTACAGCAACATCATTGTTATTAGAATTTTTAGGTGGAATAACTAAAAATATAGATTATTACATACCTAACCGTTTTACCGAGGGTTATGGACTGAATATAGAAGCTATAAAGCACATAAAAGAAGAAATGAAGGCTCAGCTTATTATTACAGTAGATAATGGAATTAGTTCCGTTGAGGAAGTGGATTATGCAAATGAATTAGGATTAGAAGTGATAGTTACTGATCACCATAATCCTCCGGAGAAGCTGCCAAATTGTTTAATACTCGATGTAAAACAAGAAGGCGATGACTATCCCTTTAAGGAATTATGTGGCTGTGGTATAGCATTCAAGCTTGCACAAGCAATTCAGAAAACCTTGGGATTACCTAAAGGTACATTATCAAGACTTCTAGATTTGGTTACCCTTGGAACCATTTGTGATATTGTACCCCTTGTGGACGAAAATAGAACTCTCATTAAATATGGATTAAAAAGTATAAATGCAAATAGACGTTTAGGTATTTCTGTTTTAAGACAGATAGTAGGCCTTAAGGATAAAGAAATAACCGCAGGAAGGATTGGATTTGTAATAGGACCATGCTTCAATGCAGCTGGGAGACTTGAGGATGCAAAATATGGTGTACAGCTGCTTATTTCAAAGGATATAGCCGCAGCTACAAAATTATCGAAATACTTATATGATTTGAATAAAGAGAGAAGAGATGTCCAAGAGGTAGGGGAAAAGCTGTGTAAGGGTATTGTTGAAAAAGAATATACCGATAAGGATTTTTTAGTCCTACGTGCAGATAATATTTCAGAAGGGGTCATTGGGATCGTTGCTGGAAAGATAAAGGATATTTTTTATAAACCCACATTAGTGGTTACAAAAAGTGAAGATGGATATTTAAAGGGAAGTGGTAGAAGTATATCGGGAATAAATATATATGAAGAAATGAAAAACTGCTCTGATCTTTTTCTAGGCTTTGGAGGTCATGGCATGGCTTGTGGATTTTCCATAGAAGAGGAAAAGCTAGATGAACTAAGGTCTAGATTAGACTTCAGAGCTAAAAGAATCAAAAAAGAAAATCCCGATATATTTGTACCAAAATTAAATATTATGACGGAGATCAAATCAGAGGATTTCACTACCCAGCTTGTGGACAATATATCAAAACTAGAGCCCTATGGAATGGGGAATCCTAGGCCTTTGTTTGTCATAAAGGATATAGAGGTTGAGAGAACTAAGACAAGGGGTTGTGGAACCGATGGTAAGCATCTAAAATTTGTGGGAAATAGGGGCAGTGTCACTTTAGATGGAATAGGATTTTCATTAACAGAAAGATATGTAAAGCTGGGACAACCCGCTTCTATGGATGTTGCTTTTTCTGTAGACATTAATGAATGGAATGGGAATATCAAGCCTCAAATGGTTATTGAAGATTTTAAAAGTGTATAAAAATGTACATAAGTATAAATTCAAAAAAAAATGCAAACCTTACAATAAAATTGCAAAAAAAATTATCAGAGTGTTCTGATTATCTGTTATAATTGGATATAGGTGGATCATTAGGCATATGGAAAAAATAATGAAAATTACTTAACAATCCGACCTGTTTATTTTTTAATGTGCCTTAGATCGGAAATTTAAATTTACTATAGCTTTTATATGAGGAGGAAAATATATGAAGGATAATCTATTTAGAAAAGAAGTACTGACATTAAAGCGTTATGTTCCCGGTAAACCTATTGAGGAAGTAAAAAAGGAATTAGGTTTAGAAGACATAGTAAAGCTAGCGTCTAATGAAAACCCTTTAGGGCCTTCAAAGAAAGCAGTTGAGGCTATAAAGCAGGAAGCAGCAAATATTCATATTTATCCAGATCCAGGGGTAGCTACATTAAAAGAGAAATTAGCACAGAAATATGATTTAAGCCCAGAACAAATTGTGGTTGGAAATGGTGGAGAAGAGATCATAAAGTTCATTGCTCAGACATTTATTAATTCTGGGGATGAGGCGATAATGGCACTTCCTTCATTTGGATTATACAGTACTAGTGTTTCCCATATGGGAGGTGTATTAGTACAGATTCCCCTTAAGAACTACAAGCATGATTTTGAAGGCTTTGTAGAAAATATAAATGAAAACACAAAATTAATTTTTGTCTGTAATCCAAATAATCCAACGGGGAATATTATGACTGGAGAAGAGATAGACTATTTATTTAACAATATTCCAGAACATATTGTAGTAGTTCTTGATGAAGCATATTATGAGTATGCCATAAAAAATCCTGAATACCCTGACAGCATAAATATACTAAAGAAAAGACCAAACACCATTATACTTAGAACTTTCTCAAAGGTGGCAGGACTTGCAGGGGTTAGAACGGGATATTGCTTAACATCTAAGGAAATAGCAAATGAAATGACTAAGGTAAAGGGAGTATTTAATGCCAACAGATTAGCCCAGGTAGCTGCCGTAGCTGCCCTTGAAGATGATGAGCATATAGAAAAAACAGTAAAATTAAATTATGAATCTATGGAAATGATGGAGAAATACTTTGAAGATAATAATTTAGAATATATAAAATCCAATTCTAATTTTATTTTTGTTAATATAAATATGGATTCTAGAGTAGTATTCCAAAGGCTATTGGAGCAGGGAGTTATAATGAGACCAGGCTATCTTTGGAATTGGGATAACTGGATAAGGGTCAGTACAGGAACCATTGAGCAAACACAAAAATTTATTGAAAAATTAGAACTTATTTTACAAGACAACTAAAAATCTATGAACAAGAATTTAATTGTTTAAGGAAAAGATCATGTAGGTATATCTTTCCTTAAACAATTTTTTTATGAAATAAAATTTAGTATTCTTAGTGTTCCAATAAACATTTCAAGTGTATTTCTAATACCTTCCCCATACTTTTATTCTATTCCTTTATATTTTCACACCAATTTTTGGATAATATTTATATAAAAAAAGGTTGATTTTTATTTTAAATAGGTATATATTATTGTATAGATGATCATATGAACAATCATTCATATATAATCATTAATCTAACGAGGTGATCTAATGACTAATAAGAAATCAGATAAAGATATGTGTAATTGTAATGTCATACATGAGGATATAGTTGATAGTGTTAAATCAAAGATGCCCCAAGAAGAAAAGCTATATGATTTAGCGGATTTATTTAAGGTTTTTGGTGATACGACCAGAATAAAGATAATATGTGCTTTATTTGAAGAACAAATGTGTGTTTGTGATATTGCCGCAGCTCTTGGAATGTCACAATCTGCAATATCCCATCAATTAAGGGTTTTAAAAGCTGCTAGACTTGTAAAATATAGGAGGCAAGGAAAGGCAGTTTATTACTCCCTTGATGATGAACACGTTAAGAATATATTTGATCAAGGCTTTAGCCATATAAGTCACATGTAGGGCTTGAAGGGGGAGTATGAATAATGTCTAACCAAGTAAAGGTTGAGTTATCCTTAGAAGGACTCAACTGTGCTAATTGTGCTGCAAAGATAGAAAGAAGAGTAAATGAGTTATCCCATGTTAAGCTAGCTTCACTAAACTTTGTTACCAAGACAATGGCCATAGACATAGCTGATGTGGGAAAGAGTAAAGAGGTAATATCACAAACAAAAAATATAGTAAAAAAACTTGAACCCCATGTTGTAGTCAATGAAAGGGGACTAAATAAGACTGGAAAGAAAGTCTTAGTCCTAAAGGGACTGGCTTGTGCAAACTGTAGTGCCAAGATCGAAACAAAGATCAAGGAATTACAGGGTGTGAATAAGGCCTATATTGATTTCGCATCTGGAAAATTGATTATGGAAGCCAATAAAAGGGACTTGACTAGAATCACTGAAGAAGCAATTAAAATAATAAAAGATATTGAACCCCATGTAAATGTAATAGAAGAAAGCAAAGAAAACCTCTATAATGATGATCATGGACACCATCATTGTGATGATCATGAACATACCCATGCTCATCACCATAGTCATGGGGAGGGAAATAATAGGAAAGAATTAATAAAACTAGGTATAGGAGCAGTTCTATTTATTGTAGGCTTAGTCTTTAAATTCTCCCAGCCCATTGAATTTGGGATATTCTTTATCAGCTATATTTTAGTTGGTGGGGAAGTACTTCTTAGGGCTGGAAGAAATATATTGCGAGGACAAATATTTGATGAAAATTTTTTAATGGCTATAGCAACCGTTGGAGCCTTTGCCATAGGAGAATTCCCAGAGGGTGCAGGGGTTATGATATTTTATCAAGCAGGAGAGTTTATGCAGGGGTTGGCAGTTAATCGTTCAAGAAAATCAATTGCTGAATTAATGGATATAAGACCAGACTATGCCAATCTTAAAATAGGAAATGACTTAAAGAAGGTATCACCTGAGGAAGTAAATATCGATGACATAATAGTAGTAAAACCCGGTGAAAAGGTTCCCTTGGATGGGATAGTTATAGAAGGGACATCTACCCTTGATACATCCGCACTTACAGGAGAATCTATGCCGAGGGATGTCGTGGTGGGAAGTGAAGTTCTAGGTGGATTTATTAATAAAAACGGACTGCTGACTATTAAAGTTGATAAAGATTTTAGTGAATCCACTGTATCTAAAATATTAGATTTAGTTCAAAATGCAAGTAGTAAGAAAGCTTCAATTGAAAAATTTATAACAAAATTTGCAAGATATTATACACCTATTGTAGTTTTTAGTGCCCTAGCCTTGGCTGTAATTCCTCCACTTGTTATTGAAGGTGCAACATTTTCTCAGTGGTTATATAGGGCACTTATATTCTTAGTAGTATCATGCCCTTGTGCCTTAGTGATATCTATACCACTTGGATTTTTTGGAGGTATAGGTGGAGCATCAAAGTCTGGAATACTTATAAAGGGTGGGAACTACTTAGAGGCCCTTAACAATGTAGACACAGTAGTATTTGATAAAACAGGAACCTTAACAAAGGGCGTATTTAAAGTAACTGAAATCAAAGCAAAGGCCCATATATCCAAGGAGGAACTATTAGAGCTTGCTGCCTTTGCTGAGAGTTATTCTAACCATCCAATTGCGGCCTCTATATTAAAGGAATATGGTAAAGAGGTCAATAAAGAGGATATAGAGTCATATGATGAATTGTCAGGATATGGTATAAGTGCTGTAATAAGGGGTAAAAAAGTTTTAGCAGGAAATGATAAGCTTATGAAGCAAAAAAATATAGAATTTGATGATATTCATTTTACTGGGACAATAGTTCATATTGTAGTAGATAAGGAATATGCAGGCCATATTATTATTTCCGATGAAATTAAGTTAGACGCAGAAAATGCTATAAAGGAGCTTAAAGCAATAGGAGTCAATAAGACGGTAATGCTTACAGGAGATAATAGGAAAGTAGCGGAAAAGGTAGCCGAAAGTCTTGGGCTGGACAAAGTGTACTCAGAGCTTTTACCCCAGCATAAGGTTGAAAAGTTAGAACAATTAGATAAAGAAAAAAAATCCAAAGGGAATCTTATATTCGTTGGAGATGGCATAAATGATGCACCAGTTCTGGCTAGATCAGATATAGGTGTGGCTATGGGGGCACTGGGCTCAGATGCAGCAATAGAAGCAGCCGATGTTGTTCTCATGACCGATGAACCTTTAAAACTGGTGAGTGCAATAAAAATAGCAAAAAAAACCAAAAGAATAATATGGCAAAACATTGTATTTGCATTAGGTATAAAAGTAATAGTGATGATACTTGGAGCCATGGGTATGGCGACCATGTGGGCGGCAGTATTTGCCGATGTAGGGGTAGCACTGATAGCAGTACTTAACTCTATGAGAGCATTGAAGGTAGGAAGTATTTAAATAAGATAAATGACTATGATAGTTCTTTATAGTTAACGAGTAAGTGGCAAGGGTCGGTTTAAATCTGACCCTTGCCACTTTTTTATTACTTGAGGGAATTGCATAACTCTTACTAGGACTTCTTATATTTTTTTAGCAACACCTATTAATAACCCGATGGAGCCCCATAGGATCCAGGTGAAAAAGTATCAGTATTCCATGGATCGTAGGAAGGGGTACTCCATGGTTCATCTGCAGTTTCATTCCTTTCTACATCAGCCATAGCTTCAGGAGTCAATATTCCCTTTGTATGGGCAACACCATCAAAACCTATATAACTTTCTTGATTAGCTAACCAATTAACTATATTTATAGATAATGTAGCTGCATTTCCGTTATCGGTCCAGCCAGGATAGGTATTTTTATTACCACCATCTTCTCTTTTATACTTAGTAGATGCATCTTCTATAGGAGAGGAGTCTCCAATAAATGCTGCTTTACCTAAGCTAGGCTTTGAAATAGCCACATAGGCACCCTCTTTTTCCCCACCAAAGTATAGACCTAAATCAGCGGCATGGTTCCATTTAGTTGGGGAGTCATTGTCACTAAAATATATTATCCCTTTAGCTATATCAGGGTTAGTAATTGACATTGTACCTCCCGCAGCCATAAGAATCGGTTGTACACCCTGGGTAATTCCTTCACTTTCTTCTACAGATCTAATCCCTGAAACTCCGTCCATGCAATTTATTGCATTAAATCTAAATCTAATTCCAAAGTTCTGTGATAACCAACCTGAGTTAGCATTTTGAGGATTCCTCATATCCATATATTCCCCATCCATATCATAGCTTAAATCCGTTGATCTATTATATCCGTTAAAAACCTCAGTGCAATCCCAAGTATTTTTATTTCTATCAGCATTATAATGATCTGATATTAAAAAAATGCCCTTACCATCATCTACAAATTGCTTTAATGCTGCATACTCTGAAGCTCTAAGTGGTCTATTGGGCTCGGCCATTATAAATACATCAGCTTCATTAATAGAGTCGTATGTAATCAATGCCTCATTTATATCAACATTTGATGATTGTCTATCATCATAAAAACGTATAGCTCCGTCACCGTTCTTATCAATACCCCTATATTCCCTAACTGTATAGCCTTCCTCAACTAAAGCATCAGCAAAATCTGAGAAGCCACCGTCAATTACCCAATCAGCATTTCCAGCAGTTTCAAAATGAGAATTATCAAAGAGTACTAATTTTCCGTTATCATTTGATGGAGAAGGAGTCTTCTCAGGTATTGTGTTGTTCCAGTTATAATTTTGTGAAGGGGTTCCACCACCACCATCAATAAATTCGATAGAGGAAACTTGCTCTATGGATTCCTCATTGGAATAAACATCTCTTTTACCAGTTACCCTTATTTTCTTTCCAAGTGCCTGGGGATTGTTTACGGGGCTGAACTCTTGTCTCATATTTGATTCCAGCTTAACTATCAGATAATCTGCAGCTGAAATATCGTTAGTATCAGCTACCTTAATGGCATACTGATCGTTGAATTCATCAATTATATAGGCTTCTATGGTGACAGTTGTACCATGGGCTTCATTAAGTGCGTTAGCTACATCTTGACCGCCTTGAGATGAACCACCATCAATAAATTCGATAGAGGAAACTTGCTCTATGGATTCCTCATGGGAATAAATATCTCTTTTACCAGTTACCCTTATTTTCCTTCCCAGTGCCTGGGGATTATTTACGGGGCTGAACTCTTGTCTCATATTTGATTCCAGCTTAACTATCAGATAATCTGCAGCTGAGGCATTATTAGTATCAGCTACCTTAATGGCATACTGATCGTTAAATCCATCAACTATGTAGGCTTCTATGGTGACAGTTGTACCCTGGGATTCCAATAATGCTTCTGATACTGTCAATGGACTACTTTCAGCGTTAACCATTGTTAACATATTGATGCTAAACATATTTACTAGCACAAGTGTAAGGATCAAAACAAAGCTTGTAGTTTTTAAGAATCTGTTTTTCATATTAATCACCACTCCCATTTTAAATTTATTTTCTCAAAATCCAATAAAAACTTATACTCCCCCCCTCCTCTGAAGTTTATTTTTAAAACTGAAGAAATTCCATAGTTACCATCTGTGGAAATCATCCACTATATATAGTTTTAAAATCTACAAAGCCATATCCCATGCATTATGTAATCCAGTCAAGTTACAATTATGTAATTTCTTCAATTATTATAGATATATTATGTATATGTTGAATTAATGTATCAAATGTGAAAAATACCAAGAAATAATATTCCTATATTTATAACCAGTATTGAAATGTGGTGGTATTTATTATATAATTAATGGAAATAAATGAATTAATGTTATATTATAACAATATGAAGCTTCAAATTCTTAGAGAATATTCTTTAAGGATTTGTTGTATAAAAAGTAGCCCTTCCAAAGAAGAGTATTCTAATTTGAAAAGGAACTACGGCATATGATATTATGACAACTGCTATGGAATAAAAAACTAGCAGCCTATTAATATGTTTTTGTCATAAAATTTAAAAGCCGAGCTTTCCTTTTTGGAAAGTTTTTTTATTCCCCTAAATTTAGAAAAGGAGATGATTAATATCAAAAGAAAAATAGCTGTTATAGGAGCTGTACTAGATAATCCAAGGGATTGTCAAAGTCAATTTAACGATATAGTATCTGATTTTAAGGGAATTGTAAGGGGAAGGATGGGTATTCCTTTTGAGGAAGAGTGTGTTTCTGTAATCTCAATAATCGTATATGGCTCATTAGATGAAATAAATAGCTTAACAGGCAAACTTGGTAATATACAGGGGGTCAATATAAAAACATCATTCTCAAAGAAGAACATAGAAGCATGAAAAAAATACTAGATAAACTATATAGGACTAATAATTTAGAAAAAAAGGAACTTATAAAACTGTTAAGTAATATTGATGATGAACATAAAAAAATACTTTTTGAGTATGCAGACATAGTTAGACAAAAAGTATATGGTAAAAAAGTTATCCTAAGGGGGATTGTTGAGTTTTCTAGCTATTGTAAAAATACATGCATGTACTGTGGACTATGTAGCTCAAATAATATAGTCAACAGATATAGGATGAGCAAATCTGAAATAATGGAATGTTGTAGAAAAGGATATGAGATGGGTTATCGTACCTTTGTGCTTCAAAGCGGTGAAGATCTACATTATACCGATGAAATGCTTCAAAGTATTCTTTACAGCATTAAGGAAGACTTTTCAGATGTGGCTGTAACGCTATCCATAGGAGAAAAAAGTAGCTCAAGCTATACTAAGCTATTTGAAGCCGGGGCGGATAGATACCTACTAAGACATGAGGCAGCTGAAAGAGGCTTATACGAAAAGCTGCATCCAAGTATGAGCTATGATAATAGAATTAACTGTTTAAAAAATCTTAAAAACATTGGCTATCAAGTGGGTGCCGGGTTTATAGTTGGACTTCCAGAGCAAAGTATTATCCATATTACAGAGGATTTATTGTTTTTAAAGGCTCTAAATCCCCATATGGTGGGAATAGGCCCCTTCATATCACACCCTCAAACGCCATTAAAGGATTATCCAAATGGCCCTGTGGATATGACTATAATCTGTTTGGCTATCATAAGGCTCTTACTCCCCGAGGTGCTTCTGCCTACAACTACTGCCTTAAGATGCTTAGACCCTAGCAGTTGGGGGAAAAGTCTTGAAGCAGGGGCAAATGTGATAATGACCAATTTAACAAGCTCGGAAAAAAGAAAGAACTATGATATTTATAAAGGAAAAGGGGATACAGCTGATAATGCAAACACTTTGACAGCTCAAGTAAAGGATCTAATAAAAAACGCAGGATATGAGGTTGATATGAGTAGGGGTGATCATATCTCCATAAAAAAATGTTTTTGAAAGGATGATTTACATGGCAACGATGTCATTAAATGATTGGGGAAACCAAGTTATAAAACAAGAACAGATTGATAAATATTTGATCAATGGTAAAGATTTTATCGATGAGAAAATAATCTCACAAAAGCTTCAAGCAATAAAAACAAATGATAAAAGTCAAATCAGAGCTATTATTGAAAAAGCAAAATCAATCGAAACACTATGTCCCGATGAGGTTGCTTTACTTCTTAATGTGACCGATGAAGAGCTGTGGGAAGAGATGTATGAAGCAGGAGCAGAAATAAAACGAAGGGTATATGATAATAGAATTGTTTTTTTTGCACCCCTATACTGCAGTAATCTTTGTGTCAATGGCTGTAAGTATTGTGGATTTAGAACTAATAACAAAGAAGAAAAAAGAAAAAGATTAAATATGGAAGAAATAAAAAGGGAAACAGAAGTCATAATCGATGAAGGGCATAAAAGACTTATCGTTGTGTATGGAGAACATCCCCTTTCAGATATTGACTATATGTGTGACTCAATAAAAGCAGTTTATGATGTAAAGAAGAAATCTCCCTATGGCAAGGGCTATGGAAACATTAGAAGAGTAAATGTAAATGCGGCGCCGATGTCAACGGAAGACCTTATTAAGCTCAGGGATGTTGGGATTGGTACATATCAAGTGTTTCAGGAAACCTATAATCGTAATTTATATAAATCTATACATCCATTTGGACCTAAATCCGACTATAGATGGAGACTTTATGCTCTTCATAGAGCAATGGATGCCGGCATTGATGATTTAGCCATAGGAGCCTTATTTGGACTTTATGATTGGAAATTTGAGGTTATGGGATTAATCTATCATGCCTTAGACCTCGAAAGACAATTTGGAATAGGCCCCCATACGATTTCATTCCCAAGACTTATGCCTGCATCTGGGACAACAATGTTTTCAGACTCTAAGTACTTAGTAGATGATGACCAATTCAAGAAGCTTGTCACTGTTTTAAGATTAGCAGTACCCTATACAGGTCTGATCATCACGGCAAGAGAAGCTCCTAAGGTCAGAGATGATGTTATTAATGTGGGTTGTACTCAAATAGATGCTTCAAGTAGAATAGGAATTGGTGGATATAGTCAAAATAATGGCAATCAAGAAAAGGAAAAACAACAATTCATACTAGGTGATACCCGGAGCCTGGATGAGATGATAAAAATACTTGCTAAGAAGGATACCATTACTTCATTTTGTACTGCAGGATATAGATGCGGAAGAACTGGAGATAAGATAATGGGACTTCTTAAGGGCTGTATAGAAGGTAAGTTTTGTAAGCTAAATGCTGTACTAACATATAAAGAGTATCTGGATGACTATGCTTCACCGGAAACAAGAATGGTAGGAGAGAAGGTTATACAAAAAGAAATACAGCAAATAAAGAATATTACATATTTTAAGGAGCATGGCTTAGATAAGCAGCTTATAGATTCCTATAGTAGAGTTTCTAAAGGGGAAAGGGATATTTATTTGTAGAGGGACGGTCTTAAAGACCCCCTCTTTTTTCTATTTTTATTGCTCAAGCATTGAGTATATCAGTAAAATCGTTGATATGTTTTTTTGAAATAGGGCAAAACTGATTATCAGAAAAAAATGCCTTATAGTTCGTATGCTTTAATTCAAGCTTCGTTATTTTAGATTTATTAACAATATAGGATTTATGGCATCTATAAAAGTTTTTAGGTAAAAGACTAGAAAGCTTACTTAGTGATTGGGGGTACTCATAGGTTGTTCCTTAATTATGAAGTCTGAATGTTTTTCAGAATATTCTTTTAGCAAATTCTCAACACCTAAAGAAAATTGTAGGTTATCTTCAAAAACATAGATTCTATGCATTTAACCCATCTCCGATCCCCATAAGCAAGATTTTTACAAAAAATTTTATCAAATTTTGACAAAAAAATCAATGCTTTTCGTATAAAAACGTCAAATTATTACATAAAAAAAATACCTATTCATAAAAATGTAGGGAAATTACATGAAAGAAAAATAATAAAATAGGTCATAGTGTGGAGTGACCCCCTAATGGTGTACAGTTTGTGGACAGTAAAATTTATAGATTTTTTTTACATTTGTAAATAGGTTTTTCTATATAAACTTGGGGGCATGCCCCCAAGTTTTTTTTGAGGCCTAAGGTTTGTATAATAATCAATATATTCTTTTGTCACATTTTCAACGACCTTAGCATCTTTGTATCAGGTATCAGTCAAAAAATTGACACCTTATACTGCAACCTTCCCCATGATATAATTGTATTAGTTCTTTAATAATTCAATAGAAGCGATGGGACGGTTCTCTTGCTTCCTTGCGGAAGACCCTGTGAGCAGAAAACGAGGGGATGATTCTCCGGGTTGCCAATAGAGGTAAATGGTGTTAGGCACTGAGTCATTAACATATTTGAATGTTGATAATTGAATAAAATAGGAAAGACCTTAGTCAAAAAATTGGCTAGGGTCTTTTTTGGGGTTTAGGGTTAAAGAGTGCTTTAGCGAATAGATAGTACCCATATGGATGTATATAAAAAAAGCCTTCACATCATAGTGAAAACTAATATTATTGGTATTATTTTATTCTATTGTTTCAGATCATAATTTTTTTGATATATCTTATCCATTTCAGTTTTAAAATTTAACCAAAATAGTGTCAACAACTCCGACCCCTGGCTTTCCTCGGCCCTTGGCTTTCCCTAGAAATAGCAGCTAAGCTACAACCTATACCTATGATAATAATGGAGATGAAAATGAAAAGGGCCACTGTCCCTTTAGCTGCAACAAAAAAGAATTTAGAATATAGTGAAAATAACATGGAAATTAAGATATAATATAAGTAGGAAGGAAATGATAGGATGAGAAGATTAAGGCCACTAAATGATTTTATATTTAAAAAGCTTTTTGGAGAAAACGAAGTTAAGGACAATTTAATTGCATTTTTAAATGCAGTATTAGATAAAAAGGATAGAGAAAGAATAGTTACACTAGAAATAATAGATAATAAAGAATTAACTCGGGATATGATAAATGATAAAACATCCATACTAGATGTAAGGGCAAGAACAGAAGATGGAACACAGATAAATATAGAGGTGCAGCTTACGAATCAACATAATATGGATAAAAGAACATTATTTTATTGGGGAAGAATGTTTAATGAAAATATAAGCAAGGGTGAAGACTATAAAAGCTTACCAAAGGTTATAACAATAAATATATTAGATTTTAATTATCTTAAGCTAGATAAATTCCATACAAAATTTCATTTGTGGGAAGATGAAGATAAGGAATATATGCTTACAGATTTAGTAGAGATTCATTTTATAGAAGTACCTAAATTCAGGGAATTAAAAGAAAAAAATTTAGGAGAAGATAGATTGCAAAGATGGTTGACTTTCTTTAATACAAATATTTCAGAGGAAAAGTTAAAGGAGTTGATGGAAATGGACAAAGACATAAAAAGAGCCCAGGAAAGATTAGAGTATTTAAGCAGTGATCCAAAAACAATGGAATACTATAAAGCTAGAGAAAAGTCACTACACGAAAGAGCAAATATGATAAGTAGTGCTAAAGAGGAAGGAATAGAAGAAGGAATAAAAAAAGGAATAAAAGAAGGAATAACTAAAACTGCACAAAATTTATTATTTATGGGTATGGATATAGACATGGTATCCAAAGCCACAGGATTAAGTATAGAGGAAGTAAAAAAGATAAAAAATTAGAACAGTATGTACCTGTAACGGAGACGGAGTTGTTGACAACATAAAATCACATCGACTATTAAGGTAAAAAAATGTCAGATTAAATGCTCCTATTCAACACATTATCAGGCTATCCCTATTATGAATGGGATAGCCTGATAATGTGTTCCTTTTATTTGACAAATACATCAACAATATGTTAACATTTACGGGGACATGTCAACATACATGTGATTAGCTGCAAAATATAAGGGGCAGTTCATCAAAAAAATAGAGTATTTATGCGAGTTGTAGAGTTCTACAACGAGCTAAATATATATAATACAGGAGGAGAATAATAAAATGAAAAAGAAACTTTTAGTAGGTGTACTTATGCTTACCCTTGCAGTGTCTGCAGTGGGATGTGGATCAAAGCCAGTGGAGGAATCATCAGGAGCTTCATCAGAGCAGCCTAAGCAGGAGCAGGAGAGAACCTACAACTACTATACGGCTGAACAGGTTAAAGAGGCAGTTGAAAAGGGAGACGATATAACACTTTTAGATATTCAGGTGGAAGATGAATGGAATGCCCATCATATAAAAGGTGCTATATCAACAAAGGCATACCCAGTTAAAAGCGACGAAGAAAAGGCTAAAGTAGATGCAGTGATTTCTCAGCTAGAAGGAGATAATCCTATAATAATTGTATGCCCAGGAGGAAAAGGCGGGGCTCAAAGAACTGTACAGCATCTTGAAGGAAAAGGAATAAAGGCTGAAAGACTTTTTATACTTGAAAATGGTCAAGGTGGATGGCCTTACGATGAGCTTTTGGAAAAGTAAAATAGAAGATATGATGATGGTTAGAATATAGAAGAAAAGCCCGTAAGAGGATTTGGATATAACCACAAATCTTCCCCCGGGCTTTAAATTATTTTGTATAGGTACTTAAGTCAACACTATCGATAACTTTATGCATTTCATCCTCACTTAAGCCCATAAAGACTAAGGCATATTGTATATTATCAATTTCTATTGAAGCAATAACCCCTTTATCCTCATTAAATAATGTATATTGAGTTCCGGTAGGGGTAGTGTAGGTATCTTGATATACAGCATCGGTAACTGTTATATGGGTGCTGTCCTCTGGTAAATTTTCGGATATTATGGTGATACCTAAAAGCCTTTCTGTATTTTCTTTAGATTTATAGGTTGTATATATATTGAAGTTCTTATCAAAGGGAGATTGTACTTTAATATCCTTGTCCATCTCAAAGTCCTCTGGTATATAAGCTGGTAAAACGATATCAATGCCCAGAGCTTCCTTAACCTTTTCTATACTAGGAAAGGATTGTGTATCTACCTGCTTTGTTTCTTTTTGTGGGTCTTTGGGATTATTATATGAATCACTAGCTTCCTGAGCCATTTTTTGGGCTTCATCGTCACTCATGTCCTGAGTAGTTTTAATTTTAACAGTTGTATTCTTATTGAAGAAATTAAATTCTTTAAATAATCCTGTAGCATATGCTGCTGTTACACCTATAGTTATAGTTAGTATTAAACTAGCTGCTATGGCAGCAAATTTTTTATGATTTTTTTTCATAGTATCATATCCTTCCTTATTTTGTTTAATAATTCTTTTAGCAAAAAGCTTACTATCTTCTATTGGATAAGGAAAAGGGTTGTTAGCAGATAGTATGTCGATTTGCTTTTCAATTTCAGATATATCCATATTATCAATAGCTTCATCAAGTTTATTTTTTGTGCTATGAAATTGTGGAGTGTTTTTAAAGGTATCTTTCATAAAATAACCTCCCCTTTGATCTGGATTGAGCTCATATCCAATTACTTGAGCAAATTGCATAATTACCTTCTACAAAAGCTATCTACTATATATAGTTTTAAATTTCCAATAGCTAAGCCATCAAATATGCTTATATCTTAAGTAATTAAATTAAGGATGATATTCGCATATGCAATTGAGCCAAGTAAGAGTTATGCAATTTCCTCACTTATTATATGTAAACAATATTTGTTTGTAACAAGAAATTATATAAAATTTTCTTTAGCTATATTATGGGTTAATTTTTTGATTTCACGTCTTAACCGTACATATTTCATGCGTAGGCTTGCTTCATTTACATTAAGAATTTTGGCGATTTCTTTATATTTCTTATTTTCAATATAATATAGCTTGTAAAGTAACTGTTTCTCCTCACATAAGCTTTCTAATACGTTATCAACATATTGATTTTCATCGATCCTTTTGTCATAGATGGTTTCAAGTTCTTCATATACATCTGAAAAATTACTTTTTAATTCTACATCAGTTGAGGTTTCCATTGAGGCTTTTTTATAAGCCTTTCTTTTAAAATTAGCTACCACATATTTAGCTGTTTGATATATAAATCCACCTATATTGTCGTGGGTTTGGAGCTTATCAATACGATTATATACGATAATAAATACTTCTTGTGTAAGATCCTTTGCGTCCTCTATATTTCCTACGGAATAATATAGGTATTTTAGTATTTTTTCATGATATGATTCACATAATTTAATAAATAGCTTATCCAAATTTAAGCCCCCTTTCTATCTTGTATATGTTTTCATATATAAAATGTAACATAGATTATAAAAAAATCCTTTAATATAGATTTCCAAAAGTTAAACTTAATTTATACCTCTCAAAATATCCGATGTTTCTAGGGCGTTTTGATGTGTATAAATTAAAGTTTATACTAAAATCCCTATATTTTAAAAGTTTAATTTTTTCCTGTGTCACATTATATATTTTTAAATTTTTATGATATAATTTTCTAACTAGCATTTAATTTATGGAGATTTTACTATGATATTTTTGTGGGAAATATATAAAGTAATTAATATTAGAATGGTTTGTATAACGTCAAAATAGAGTTAAGAAAGAAAGTGATATAAATGAATAAATTAAAGAAGTTTTTAAGTGATTATAAAATTTTATTGGCTTCAATCATTACTATAGCTCTCCCTGCTATTGGAGAAATGAGTTTAAATACTTTGCTTGGATTAGCCGATACATTGATGATAAGTTGGTTCATTGGGCCAAAGGCTTTATCTGCTGTAGGCTATGCAAATCAAATAGTCTTCACTCTGATATTTATTTTTTCTTCCTTCAATACAGGAGCTACTGCAATGATATCAAGGGCCTATGGAGAAAAGGATTATGGCAAGTTGAATCATATAGCAGCACAAGCAGTTTCCATAAATGTGGTTATAGGATTTATAATTACCATTCTAGCATTCCTATTTGCACAAGAAATTTTCTCCATATATGATATTTCGAAGGAAGTATTTGCATTAACATTAGAATATTTCTATATTATCGTATTTGGAATGATATTTATGTTCATATCATTTTCATGTGCAGCCATTTTAAGGGGTTCTGGAAACACTGTTGCACCAATGGTAATTACAGGAATTGCTAATATTCTTAATATTTTTGGAAATTATGTGTTGATCACAGGCTTTGGTCCCTTTCCCCAGTTGGGTATTGCAGGGGCGGCATGGTCTACCACTATTTCAAGAATGATAGGTGTCATTTTATATGTAAACATTCTATTTATTAAGAAGTCCCAAATACGTATCAGATTAAAGGATATGAAAATCACAAAAAATGTATTGAGACCATTATGGAACCTAAGTTATCCAGGTGCTATTGAACAAGCATTGATGCAGATTTCTTTTGTTATAGTGGGAATTATTGTATCAAAATTAGATACAAATTCCGAGGCTGCCTTTCGTATACTAATTAACATCGAATCCATTTCATACATGCCCGCGGTGGGCTTGTCAATAGCTTGTGCAACATTGGTGGGTAAGGCACTTGGAGAAAAAAATATTGAGAAGGCATCGGATACAGGATATGCTGCATCTGCCCTTGGAGTACTATGGGGTATTTTTATGGGAACAATATTTTTTATATTTCCAAATAACCTATTAAGTTTCTTTACATGGGACAATAAAATTATTTTACTTTCAATAACAACTATGTATTTTATGGGAATTAACCAGCCTTTTTTAAATTTCATGATTGTTATGTCAGGGGCACTTAGGGGGGCAGGAGATACAAGGGGAGTCATGATTATAACGTCTCTTAGAGTCTGGATTATGTTTATTCCTTTAACATATTTATTTATTATAATATTAAATAATGGTGTAGAGGGCGTATGGTATGGAGAGATAATATCATTCCTTGTTTTCTGTATGGTGATGTTCAGGAGATTTAAAAGTAAAAAATGGACACAAATCAAAATAGATTCATAAAAAAATAGAAAGTCCAAAGACTTTCTATTTTTATACTGGTATAAATGTTTTTAAATCATAAACATGATATTCAATGGGTAAAGAATCAGTTACAATTTTACCTTGAAGCATATTATTATCCTCAACCATTGATTTTAAGCTTTGAAAATCTATATCCGATAGTAAAACATCACCTAGGGAATCATTAGGCCCATTAACTATGAAACCATAATTCCCAGTTTCTTTACATTTTAATTTGATGGCTCCTTGATTGTCTAGTATTACATTTCCAAGAACATTTTTTGTTTGACTAATGATTTTACCTTTAAACATAGTACCATTTTCTAATAATAAATAGCCTTTCATTTTTTTACCTCCTCTTATTTTTGTTTCACTGAACAAATTTAATAAAAAAGAGTATAATTTATACAACGTTGTGTATAAATATACATTAGCCTTTCATAAAATTATATCATAACTGAGAATTTTTTCAAGAACTTTTATAAAATTCATAAAAAATTTCCAAAATAGATTATAATATAAGGATAGAGCAAATCGCATAATTACTTTCTATAAAAACCATCTACCACATGTAGTTTTAAAATCCCTATATCATCAAATATGCTTATATCTTAAGTAATTAAATTAAGGATGATATTCCCATATTAGGTTTTGCCAAGTAAGAGTTATGCAATTTCCTCAACAATTAAGAAATTGCTTTAAAGGAGGGATTTAATTTGAATAAAAATATAAAAATCATGGTTGTGGATGATGATGAAAATATTGCCGAATTAATATGCCTGTATCTTAATAAAGAGGGATATGAGACGAAGAAGTATTTTAGTGGAGTAGAGGCACTAAAAAAATTCAATATATTTACTCCAGATTTAATAATTTTAGATATCATGCTTCCAGAAATAGACGGATATGATGTATGTACAGAAATTAGGAAAAAAAGCTCTGTGCCTATAATAATGCTTACAGCGAAGGGTGAAACCTTTGACAAGGTTCTAGGGCTGGAGCTGGGAGCAGATGATTATATAGTCAAACCCTTTGATTCAAAGGAATTACTGGCTAGGGTAAAGGCCGTACTTAGAAGATACAGGTCAAAAAATATTGATAATAAGCAATTAGTAATCCCTAATTTGACTATAGATCTATCGGATTACTCAATTATATACCACGGAAAAAAAGTTGAAATACCACCAAAGGAGTTAGAACTTCTATACTTTTTAGCATCTAATCCAAATCAAGTTTTTACGAGGGAACAAATCCTTGACAATGTTTGGGGATATGATTTTATAGGGGAGACAAGAACTGTAGATGTGCATATAAAAAGGCTAAGAGAAAAGTTGAATAATAATGACCCATGGGAAATAAAGACGGTTTGGAGTGTAGGATATAAGTTTAACCTAGATTATTCATAGGAAGTTTAAAAATATTTAGGGGAGTTTTAAATTTTCTATGAATAATGTGGGTTATGATGAGGTGATATTGAGTTGAGGTCACTATTTGGAAAAATGTTTATTATATATATAGTTGTAATTTTGATTAGCTTTATAGCATTGATATCCATTTTATCCACTACATTTGAAGATTATTTTATGAGCCAAAAAGAAAAATCATTGATTGGGCAGTGTGAAAAAATTCAGAAGCAATATTCTCTGGTTTATGAAAAAGGACCAAGGTATATCGATAGCTTGAAGGATGAAATGGAAGCTTTGGATAAATATCTGGATGCTCGAATATGGTGGGTGAATAGAAGTGGAGAGATTTATGTTGATCCAGAGTTGGAAAATACTACATGGTTGGGAGAAAAACTGCCCTATGAAGAAATAGAAGAAGTATTTAAGGGATATATCATAAAAAGAAAGGGTAGATTTAGGAATTATTTCGAAGAGCCTGTACTAACTATTGGATATCCAATTATAATTGATAATAAAGTTGTTTTAGCATTATTTATGCATTCTTCAATTCCAGAAATTAAAAGAACAGTGTCAGATGTCTACAGGATAGCCATAACTGGTCTAATCTTTTCAATATTGATAGCGTGTATAGCAGCATTTTTCTTGTCCAAGAATTTGAATAAGGATATTAAAAATCTAAATGAGGCCGTTAGGTTTGTTTCAAAGGGTAATTTTGAAAAACGGTTGACTATTAGGAGAAAGGATGAGCTAGGACAGCTGGCAGAGAATTTTAATTGTATGGCTGTGGAGCTAAATAAATTAGAGGAGCTAAGAAGAACCTTTATATCAAATTTATCCCATGATATTCGTTCGCCCCTTACTTCTATTAAGGGCTTTCTACAGGCGATTCTCGATGGAACTATTCCTAAAGACAAGCAGGATAACTACTTAAGAATCGCTTTAAGGGAAAGTGAAAGATTAACTAAGATGACTAATGATATCTTGGATTTATCTAAAATGGAGGGTGGCCAGCTGGAGCTTTGTAGAACGGAGTTTAGCATAAATAGTTTATTGATTAATGAAATAGAAAAGCATGAAACTAGGTTATTAGATAAAAATATACATGTAGAATTTGATTTGTTTGAGGGAAATGATTTAGTTAATGGGGATATAGAACAGATTACGAGGGTTGTATACAATCTCGTTGACAATGCCATTAAATTTGTAGATCAAAGTGGTAAAATCAGTTTTAGAACGGTACTTAGAAAAGATAAAGTTCATGTGTCAATAAAAAATACAGGGAATATAATTAATGGGGATGAGATGATATATATATGGCATAGATTCCATAAGTCTGATAAATCAAGGGGGGAAGACAGGAGGGGTTCAGGTCTGGGATTGTCCATAGTAAAGGCTATCATTAAAAACCATGGAGAAGATATAACTGTAAAGAGTAGTAAAGAACAAGGGACGGTTTTCACTTTCACATTGACCACAAAGTAAGGCAGATTTAAAAAATAAACTGATCATCTTACTCGTATTTTTGATTATTTTTATCCATACTCAATCACTTGCATACAGTGAGTAGGACTGTGGCCGAGTGCCTATAAAATAATCAAAATTACTTCGTAAGCTGACTTGTTTATATTCTTCATATTCCTAATATAACTAAAATGAATTTGTTTACAAACTATTCATATTTTCTTAAACTTTATTATTTATTATATAAATATAGAACCCAAGGGTTAAGGAGGTATATATATGTTTAAGGATAAAAATGAATTTCTAAGTGATTGTAAAGAGATAGTTGAAGTAAGAACTACGCCTATTAAGAAAAGGAGATCATTTAAAAATATCTTGATATTTGGGATTATTTTTTCAATGGTAGGGGGTTTTTCAGTAGGTGCAGGTTATAAATTTAGTGAAAGCTACTTATGGAAGTATGATCAAGACAATGAGGTCGTAAAGGAGAATAAGCAGACAGAAATTATCGATTCCTCACTGGTACAAAGGGTAAATTATAATAGGACTAGTTCATCTATAGCTGATATTGCCCAGGAGGTAGGACCTTCAATAGTAGCTATCACAAGTAAGGTTAAAGTAAGGGATTGGTTTGATAATCAATACCTTCAGGAGGGTCAAGGGTCAGGGGTTATATTTGAAGTAGGCGATAAGGATGTTATGATTGTAACAAATGAGCATGTTGTAAATGGGGCGGCAGAAGTAATGGTTACTTTATATGATAATAAGAAGGTACCAGCTTCCATAATTGGAATTGATTCAGAAACAGACCTAGCCGTATTGAAGATAGATAAAAAACATATACCAAAAGAAATATTAGGAAAAGTTATGGCTGCAAAATTTGGAGATTCCGAAGCTTTAAGGGTTGGGGAAACAGCTATAGCTATGGGAAATCCAATGGGATATAACGATACAGTAACAGTTGGAGTTATCAGTGCTTTGAACAGGGAATTACAGCTTCCCGATAAGAAGCTAAAGCTAGTTCAAACCGATGCAGCCATAAACCCAGGAAATAGCGGAGGAGCCCTTGTGAATAGTAATGGAGAAGTTGTTGGAATAAATACCATTAAGATTGCCGATACAAAGGTTGAGGGAATAGGATTTGCTATACCAATCAATTCAGTTAAGCCTATTATTAATGAACTTGCGAAGAAGGGTTCTATATCAAGACCATTTCTTGGAATAGTAGGAAAGGATATTGATCAAAGTACATCTGAGCTTTATGAATTACCTATAGGTATATTTATTGCCGATGTAATGGAAAAAAGTGCTGCAGATGTGGCTGGGATTAAAAGAGGCGATGTAATAATTGAATTTGAAGGCGAAAAAATATTTTCAATGGAGCAGTTAAGTAAGTTGATAAAAGAGAGAAAAGTTGGAGATCAGGTTACTATAAAAATTATTAGAAATGGTAAAGAGAAAAAAGAATTGAAGGCAGTTCTACAAGAAAAAAGCTAGAGATATTATTTATAAATCAAGGGCTTCTATTATCACATAGAAGGCATATAAAATCAAAAAATATTTTATATAAAAGCTTATAAATATTCAAAAAAATGTTGATTTTAATAGTAAATTTATGTTAGAATCAATTTTATAAAACTTAATATTCTGGTTGAAGATAGTGGAAGTAGTAATTATGACCGTTATTGGACAGACCTCTGGAGAGACTCGTCTGAGCACCGAAGGGGAAAACCAAAGAAAGTATTGGTGAAACTCTCAGGTAAAAGGACAGGGGAAATATATGAAGGATTTTTATAAAAGTTTTTGTTATTAAATAGAAGCTTTATAAATAGAGCAAATTGCATAATTACTTTCTATAAAAACCATCTACTACATGTAGTTTTAAAATCCTCAAAGCTATACCATATATATTATGCAATTCTGCCAAGTAGGAGTTATGCAATTTCCTCAATTAAGATTCTTTATAGAGATTCCAGTCAAAACTTTAATTTATACATATCAAAAATCCCCAGAAACATCGGATATTTTCCTATATATAAATTAAGATTTACTTGGAACTCTCTTTAATTGAAATATATTTTCCAGAGACTATATCGTTATGATTTAGTCTCTTTTTATGTTTGAAAGTAAAGGTTGTGATTAAAAAAAAGGAGAGGATCTGAATGAAAGCAGTTATTACTGTTATAGGAAAGGACAAAATTGGTATTATATCTGAAGTTACGTCGGTATTGGCGGAGAAGAATGCTAATGTTTTAGATATAAGTCAAACTATATTGCAGGATTATTTTACTATGATAATGATTGTGGAGCTTGAAAAAATGGATATTCACTTTATGGAGTTAAAGGAGAAGCTTGAGATTGTGGGCAAAAAAATAGGAATGTCAGTCAAGATACAGCATGAAGATATATTTAATGCCATGCATAAAATTTAATGCCAGGAGATGAAATACTATGAGTAAGTTCAATAATATAATGGAAACCATAAAAATGATTGAGAAGGAAAAGCTTGATATCAGAACCATTACTATGGGAATATCACTATTAGATTGCTGCGATCCAGATGGGAAAAAGGCTAGAAGAAAAATATACGATAAAATAGTTAGATATGCCGAGAAATTAGTAGAGACTGGAGAAATCATTGAAACTAAATATGGTATACCCATAATAAATAAAAGAATATCTGTAACACCTATCTCCCTTATTGCAGGGGCAAGTAGTGATGATAACTATGTTGAGTTTGCAAAGACCCTTGATAAAGCTGCAAAGGCTGTAGGAGTTAATTTCATAGGAGGATTTTCAGCCCTTGTGCAAAAAGGCTATTCCAAGGGCGATAGGATACTGATAGATTCCATACCCCAGGCCCTTGCCGAGACGGAAAGAGTATGTTCTTCCGTAAATATTGGAGATACTAAATCGGGAATAAATATGGATGCCGTAAGGGATATGGGGGAAATAATTAAAAAAACTGCCTATTTGACCAGGAAAAATGATAGTATAGGCTGTGCAAAGCTCGTTGTTTTTGCCAATGCAGTGGAGGATAATCCCTTTATGGCGGGAGCGTTCCATGGAGTTGGGGAAGCTGAGTGCATAATAAATGTTGGAGTAAGTGGGCCAGGAGTAGTTAAGGCAGCCCTTGAGAAGGTAAGGGGTGAGAGCTTCGATGTTGTAGCTGATACTATAAAGAAAACTGCATTCAAGATAACCAGAGCCGGTCAATTGGTTGCCATGGAAGCTTCAAGGATGTTAAATGTCCCCTTTGGAATACTGGACTTATCCTTAGCACCCACGCCAGCTGTTGGAGATAGTGTTGCAAGGATATTGGAAGAAATGGGTATTGAAAGCTGTGGAGGGCATGGAACTACGGCAGCTTTAGCATTATTAAATGATGCAGTCAAAAAGGGAGGTATCATGGCATCATCCCATGTAGGGGGATTAAGCGGAGCATTTATTCCTGTAAGTGAAGATGAAGGTATGATTAATGCAGTGAAGGCTGGTTCTATCAATTTAGAAAAGCTAGAGGCCATGACATGTGTTTGCTCCGTTGGACTTGACATGATAGCAATTCCCGGGGATACACCAGAAACTACTATATCGGCAATTATAGCCGATGAAGCCGCCATAGGAGTTATAAATAAAAAGACCACTGCAGTAAGGTTAATACCCGTTCATGGGAAGGGACTAGGCGAAGAGGTAGTATTTGGAGGACTTTTAGGTACAGCGCCCATTATGGCTGTGAGTAAGTTTTCAAGTGCCGATTTTGTAATGAGAGGTGGCAGAATTCCAGCTCCCGTCCATAGCTTTAAGAACTAATAAATATAATTTTAGAAGATCATAAATATAGGTATATAGAGCCTGAAACAACACATAAAATGTCGTTTCAGGCTTTATATATTTTCACAATCCTTATGAAAAAGCTGAGCAATTGAACAATTATATATTTTTCAAATATAGGGGAACTTTAAATGCATTTCATTATTAATTGATAATATAAATCATAGAAATGAATTGATTTTCTACTCTTTTAATACATTGTAACAACAAAGCTAGCATAATAATATAATAATAGTGGGTAAATATCAATTGATAATGGGGTGGTGAGTTGAATAATATAAGTACCTTATCAGATGATGAAAGATATAGATTCGGAAATAAGATAACATGGATTACAGTTATAATTAATATCATCTTGGCAGTAGTAAAGGTTGGGGCAGGGATACTGTTTAATTCCACCGCGATATTAGCCGATGGAGTCCATACTATTTCCGATGTGGGAAGTTCTATTGGTATAATTTTAGGATTCTTTATTTCAAAGAAACCCGAGGATAAGGAGCATCAATATGGACACGAAAAAGCAGAATCCATAGCGGGTTTTGTATTGGCTATTTTTTTGACTGCTGTAGGAGTAAATATAGGATATTCAGCATTTAAAATAATCATAATAGGAAAAACAGAGGTCCCAGGTATTTTAGCGGCATGGATTGCTGGGGGCTCTATATTCGTAAAGGAAATACAATTTAGAATAGCGATGTACGGAGGAAAAAGAATAAATAGTAATGCCCTTATAGCAGATGCTTGGCATCATCGTTCCGATGCCCTATCTTCTATTGCTGCATTAGTAGGTATAATTGGAGCAAGGATGGGATATGTCTTTTTAGATCCTCTAGCGGCTTTGATAGTATCAGCGATAATCATAAAAATAGGAGTGGAGCTATTTATACAAGGATATAATGAGCTTATGGATATATCCATAGGGGAAGAAGCGTTACAGGATATAGTCAATAAAATACTTTGTCATAAAGAGATAATAAACATAAATAAAATTAGAACAAGAAAACATGGACCAAAGGTGTTTGTAGATATTAAGATATGCGTAGATCCCGGTATTACAATTTTAAAGGGGGATACTATATCCCATGAAGTAGAGGGGATAGTATATGATAACCTAGATAATGTGAAAGAAGTGTTGATATCCATAAGGCCCTGCAAAAATATAAAGAAGGGTCAATGTCTATCATGTGAAAACAATAGTTTTAAATAGAAAACACTTATAAATCTCCATTTTGATTTCTCAAATAGCCTATGTTTCTATGGGATTCGAGAAATCAAAATATAAAAGATTTATTGCGATTTCTATAATTTATATTATTTTATTTTTTCTGAGATGTCAATATTAATGTAGCAAATTGCATAATTACTTTCTACACAAATTTGGAATGGGAACAAATAAAAATAGGAATTCAAAATAATGTGAATTCCTATTTCTTGTAATTTATTTTTAGGAGAGAGGTTTTAATTCGGTTAATGCTTAGTAATTTCCCTGTGCATGCATAGCGTCGGCAACCTTTAAGAAACCAGCTATATTGGCACCTGCAACTAGATTATATCCGAATCCATAATCCTTGGCAGCTTTCATAGCATTATTATGAATATTACTCATTATTTGATGTAACTTATCGTCAACTTCTTCCTTAGTCCAGGATAATCTCATGCTGTTTTGAGACATTTCAAGGGCTGAAGTTGCAACTCCACCAGCATTCGCTGCTTTAGCTGGGCCTACTAAGACTCCGTTTTCTTGTAGATATTTTACGGCTTCATTTGTAGTAGGCATATTAGCACCTTCTACCACATATTTGATTTCATTAGCAACTATTTGTTTAGCATGTTCTAAATGAATATCATTTTGAGTAGCACATGGCATTATTATATCAACCTTTCTTCCCCATGGTTTTTCTCCAGGGAAGAATTCTACACCATACTTATCTGCATAATCTTGAACTTTATCTCTTCCAGAAGCTCTCATTTCCAGTAGATAATCTATTTTTTCTCCAGTTATTCCCTCTGGATCATATATATATCCATCGGGACCTGAAAGGGTAACTACTTTTCCGCCTAACTGTTCAACCTTTTGGCATGCTCCCCAGGCAACATTTCCAAAGCCTGATAAAGCTACTGTTTTTCCTTTTAATGTTTCTCCCTGATGATTTAGCATCTCTTGACAGAAATAAGTTACTCCAAATCCAGTAGCCTCTGGTCTAATTAAGCTGCCACCATAGGAAAGTCCTTTTCCCGTAAGAACCCCATTTTCAAATGAACCTTTTAGTCTTCTATATTGTCCATAAAGATATCCTATTTCTCTTCCACCGACACCAATGTCACCAGCTGGAACGTCTACATCTGGACCGATATGTCTATAAAGCTCTGTCATGAAGCTTTGACAGAATCTCATGATCTCAGCATCAGATTTTCCCCTGGCATCAAAGTCAGATCCACCTTTACCTCCGCCTATTGGAAGTCCAGTTAATGAGTTTTTAAATATTTGCTCAAATCCTAGGAATTTAATGATACCAATATAAACTGATGGATGGAATCTCAAACCACCTTTATATGGGCCAATAGCTCCATTGAATTGGATTCTCATTCCGCGGTTAACCTGAATATTACCATTATCATCAACCCAAGGTACTCTAAAAAGAATTTGTCTTTCCGGTTCAACCATTCTTTCAAGTAAATTCGCTTCTACATACTCCGGATGTTTTTCTAAAACAGGAGCCAAGGAAACCAATACTTCCTCAACCGCCTGTAAAAATTCTGGTTCACTAGCATTTCTGTTTTTTACTTTTTCTAATACCTCGTTGATGTAATCCCCAGCATTCATAGTTTTTTGTGTCATTGCAAGAAACCTCCTCTTTATAGATATTCTATATAATACCAAATTTGTCAAACATTCGACATCACTATTTTAGCAATCTGGGGTTAATATGTACAGTTATAAAATAAAGTTTTATGGGAATATAGATTTATCATATTAACTATTAATAATGATTGACCTATATAATTAAATGGGCTTTGATTATATAGGATGTAGAGGGAATTGCTAATTTATTTGGAATAAATGTTTGATAAATGAAAAAATGTTAATAATATATAAAAATGTTGATAACTGAATAAAAACAAGAAAAGTTTACATAATGAGTCTATATCATTAGGAAGGAAGTAAAAATGAATAGTATAACAAGAAAAAGAAGAGATAGAATAGCAAGGGGATTATGTCCTGAATGTGGAAATGTAAATAATACAGGTAAGTATACCTGTGATGAATGTAGGGAGAAAAGAAGGCAGCGGGATAGGGTAAGAAGAGAAAATAGAATTGAGCTGGGATTATGTCCCGTGTGTGGAATACCAAAAGCTACTGATAAATATTTATGTGAAAAATGTAATGGGAACAATATAAAATATATGCAAATTATGAGGGAAAAGAGAAGACAAGAAAATTTATGTATTTATTGTTCTAAGGAAATAGAGGCTGGTCAAACATATTGCGAAGAATGTAAAAGGAAAATCAGTGATTATAGTACAAAACGGAAGCGAGAAAAGGTTGCTAATAACCTATGTGGACGGTGTGGAAGGGAAAGGGATAGGGAGGGGTTTTATTGCAAAGAATGTGTGAAGATAGTAAATGCCAGAACCCGCCTAAGTAAACAAAAAAAGCAATTAATCAATTAGGATATTAAGCCATCTTACAATAATATGTGAGACGGCTTATTCTATTTTATATATTTTATCATAATATCATATATCTAATATTGATATATATCTAGTATTGACATATATCGAATATTGATATATTATTGAAATAATAGAGCAACTTGCATAATTACAATCCTCAAAAACTTACTACTACACATAGTCTTAAATGCCCTAGAGGCATACCGCATTTATTATGCAATTTAGCCAAGTTAGAATTATGCAATTTTCTTAATTGAGCAAATTGCATAATTACTTTCTGTAAAAACCATCTATTACATGTAGTTTTAAAATCCTTAAAGCTATACCATCAAATATGCTTATATCTTAAGTATTTAAATCAAGGATGATATTCGCATATGCAATTGTGCCAAGTAAGAGTTATGCAATTTCCTCAATTAATAAAATGGAGGGTTATTATGGCTAGAAAACAGCTAAAAACTTTGACCGAACCCATGTACTATATATTACTTAATTTAATTGAACCTATACATGGGTATGGGATCATGAAAAAAATAGAGGACTCAACTGATGGTAGGGTGAAGGTGGGGGCTGGAACACTGTACTCACTACTATCTAGATTTCTCAAGGAAGATATAGTTAGTATTGTATCGGTTAAGGATGGAAAAAAGACCTATTGCTTGACGGAAAAGGGTAAGAGTGTACTCCAAGACGAGTATGATAGACTAAAATTATTAGTTATTGATGGTAATATTGCATTAGGGGAGGGCTCACATGAGTAAAGACATCATAAAAAAACGACAATTTACTTCCGTAACAGATTATAAATCCTTAGAAGTCTATTTTGAAGAAATGGCAGCAAAGGGATACATGCTAGTGGAAGGGAAAAAGGGAAAATTCACCTTCGAAAAGTGTGAACCAAAGGACTTAGATTTCAATGTTAGCTTATTCTATCCACACACCATGTTTGATTATCCAGATGAAGAAAAATCAATGGATTTTAGGGAACTCTGTGAGAGTAGTGGATGGACATACTGTACGAGCAGCCAGATATATCAAATATTTTATAAGGACAAAAAAGCTGTTGCTACTCCCATACACACAGATAGTAGTGAAGAATATAAAATAATAAAGAACACTTTTATGAAAACTGAATTTATATCTATGATAATGATGCTTATTATTATAGGCACTTCACTAAATAGTGCCATAAGAATGACCTATGAAAGTCTTTTTAGCAATGCTATGCTGATTACGATTATAACGCCGGTTTTTTTAATATTAGCTGCTTTGTCAATATATTTACCTAAGCTTATATGGTTTATAAGAAACAATGCTAAAGCAAAAAAAGGTGAAGATTTGTACTTTGCTTCAGAAAAGATGGTTTTAATTAATACCATAATCACTTGGACTCTAATAGCTATATTCTTCATATCTATTATTTACTTTGGAAGTAATAGTTTGAGTAATGGGATGGTATTATTAATAGCCTCTATACCTACCATAATTTCTCTTATAATAGGTATATATTTCAGGAAGAAATTAAGAACTAAGAAAAGAACTAGGAATAAAAATATTATTTTATTTGTCATTACATTGGTATTAGCTATGGGTATTTCACTAGGCTTGACAATTTTCATGATGATATCAACGATTGGTAAATCCGATTTCGGTAATGATACCCTTCCAGACGATATATCTGTTTTAAGATTGTCGGATCTTGGAGTGGTTTCAGATGAGTTAGATATCGATGTATATAAGGATTCTAGTATTTTAGTACCATTTAGTATTGAGTATATGGAGGACCTGCCAGGTAAGCATAAACCAAATCAAGTAGATTATATTGAAACCCATTATATTAGATGTAGAAATAATAATATTAGTAATTATATATTTAAAGAATATGTAAAAGAAAAGCAGGAGAGATATCAAAGATACAAACAAGAGTACTTGGATGTAGGAGCAAAGGATGAGGCAGCCGAAATGGATAATCAAATAAGTGAGATAAATATTAAAGCGTGGAATGTGGAGCAGGGATACTTTTTGGATGATGAAAAGTCTACTGTAATAATAAAAAAAGGGGACATTATATATGTTTTAAGGGGAGATTTAGACTTTTCCAAGGAAGAGATTATCAGTATATGTAAAGAAAAATTAAATATATAGAACTAGATGAACCTATGGAGAGAGGAATAATTATAACTTCTTCTTTTCCATGGGTTTATCTAGTTCCCGTCGTGGGGGTAGCCATGAAAATCACTTTTTAATATATTGAAAACCTCATCCTGGATTATATTTGTGAAAGAAGTTTGACATTTGATATTACATGGGATAATATTAAGTAAAAAGTACAATTTTTATGTGGTTGGATAGGAATATAAGTATATTTATAGTTGTATATAGGGTTTTCATAGTATAACTTAACTTATACATATTAAAAATCCCCAGAAACAGCGGATGTTTTAATGCGTATAAATTAAGATTAACTTGGAATTCTCTATAGAAGTATTTTAATGGGAGGAAATCAATGATTACCGATGAGAGTGAAGTGCTAAGGCTAGTAGAGGTAGCACGGATGTATTATGAAGAAAATATGACCCAGGCTGAGATAGCTAGAAAGTTGGAGGTGTCGAGACCTCTTGTAAGTAAAATGCTTGGTAAGGCTAGGGAAATGGGTATAGTTCATATTGAGATAAAATCTCCATATATTAATAACAGCCTATTAATGGGACAGCTTAAAAATCTATTTAATCTAAGGGGTGGCATAATTGTACCTAGAGCCAATACAGAATATCTAACCCAGCAACTTATATTAAATCATGCATTTAATTATGTTAAGGATATTTTGCCCGATACTAAAACCCTAGGATTGGGGTGGGGGTATACTTTAGGGGAACTTATGGAAAAAATAGAGCAAAGTGAAATGTCCGCTAACTATCAAGGTCGGGTGTGTCCTTTGATTGGTAACTCATCTATACCAAATAGGGGGTACCATCCCAATGAGTTAACTAGAGTTTTTGCTGAGAAGTCAGGACTTAAGCCATATTATCTATATGCACCAGCTTTCCCTGCAACTTCTCAGGAAAGAGATTTATTTATTAATACTGATAACTATAGAGAAATAAATGAATTATGGGCAGAGCTAGATAATATAATCATTAGTATAGGCTCCTATCCATCAGTTCCCGATCAAGCAACGGCTTTAAGATTTGGAAAAGCTTTGACTACGAGGAAAGCTGTCGGGATGATTCTCTCATATTATTTTGATAAGGAAGGGAATATTATACAGGGTAAGAATGATTATGCAATACGTATTCCCATAGATAAAATTAGGGCTGTAAAGAGGGTCATCGGAATATGTTCTGGTAACAGCAGTATACAATCGGTATATGGAGCATTAAGGACTGGATATATTACACATTTGATTACAGATGAAAAAACTGCTATAGATTTAATAAAATTTAAAATGTAAAGTACTTTGCCATGGCAATAAAGCCATGGTTTTTTTATTGTCTCTAAAAGCTATATTTTACCAAAAAAGTATTTACATATGTAATAACAAATGTTATACTTAAATTACAAATGTTCGGGAGGTGATGTAGCATATGTTATATTTTTCAGATTGGGAAAGAATTCTGATGACTTCTGTCCGTTTGATAAAGGACAATTCTAAGATGTTGTCTGAGCTTGACTCCATAATAGGTGACGGTGATCATGGGATTACCATTGAAAGAATAGCAAATGTTATTGAGACATCGATTGAAACTTGGGATCATGACAAACTTGGTATCAAGGAAATGTTAGAGTCCCTTGGATGGAAAATCATGGATGTAAATGGAGGCTCAGCGGGACCACTGTGGGGAACAATGTTCATAGGACTATCCAATGGGCTTGAAAATGAAAAGGAAGTTGACGAAGATAGCCTGAAGAAAATGTTTAAATCTTCTTTAAAGGCTATGAAGGAAATATCCGATGCCCGAGTAGGGGATAAGACAATGATGGATGTTTTGATTCCTGTAGTGGAAACCATAAGGAACTCAGATGATGATATTCCTACCATGCTAAAGAAAGTAGCTAAGGTAGCAAATGAGGCGGCTAATGATACAGCAAAATATGCTGCAAAATTTGGAAGGGCTAAGAATTTAAAGGCAAAAAGTATTGGACATAAAGATCCTGGGGCAGTATCCTTATCTCTATTATTTATAGGCCTTGCTGAAGGTCTGGAATCTAATAATCCATAGTTTTAGCTTGTTATAACCAGTGTCATATTTTTAAATAATAAAGGGGGAGTTTCATATGAAAATGAAAAAATTCATTAACAATCCTGAGAATTTGACAAAAGAGCTTTTAGAAGGACTTACTTTATCTAATCCCGACATTATAGAATTGACAGATAGTAAGCTAGTTGTAAATAAGAAGTTAAAGGATGCAGACAGAGTAACAATTGTAACCCTAGGAGGAACTGGACATGAACCTGCTTTAAGTGGTTTTGTAGGAGAAGGTATGGTCGATATTTCAGTTCCAGGAGATATATTTGCGGCTCCGGGACCACAGGGATGTATTGAAGCTATTAAAATGGCAGATAAGGGCAAAGGGGTATTACTTGTTGTACTTAATCATGCAGGAGATATGTTGACAGGGAAACTAACCATGAAGGCGGCAGAAAAAGAAGGGCTTAATGTCAAAAAAGTTGTTACCCAGGAGGATATATCAAATGCACCTAGGGAAAGGGGAGAGGATAGAAGAGGATTAGTAGGTTGTGTACCACTTTATAAGATCGCAGGGGCAGCAGCTGCACAGGGTAAATCATTAGAAGAGGTTACTGCAATAGCTCAAAAATTTGCAGATAATAGTGCCACATTAGCTGTTGCGGCACGGGGAGCTACTCATCCTGCAACTGGAAGCGTTATCTCAACATTAGGGGAAGATGAAATAGAAATCGGTATGGGGCAGCATGGAGAAGGTGGTGGAGGCCATATCAAAATGAAAACTGCCGATGAAGTGGCTGTAATCATGGTAGAAGAGTTATTAAAGGATTTAGATATTAAGGTGGGAGAAAAGTTAATGGTCATCATCAATGGTACGGGAGCCACAACTCTCATGGAACAATTGATAGTTTATAGAAAATGCCATAAGTATTTAGAAGAAAAGGGAATAGAGGTTGTTGCTAGGGCCGTAGGAGAGCTTCTTACTGTTCAAGAAATGGCAGGTTTCCAAATGTTCATAGCAAGAATGGATGAGGAATTGTTGGGTTATTGGAATGCTCCTTGTAGGACTCCATACCTTACAAAATAGAAGGAGGAGAATTCATGGCGGATAAGGATGGAAATATCCTAGCGAAGGATTATGGTATAGGGATTCCAACCCCCAAGCAATATTTTCATGTTAAGGGGATGGATAATGTAGACTGGGGAATGAAAAGTCGTTTATCTAAGATATTTGATCCCAAAACAGGTAAGACTCTTATGTTAGCATTCGATCATGGATATATAATGGGTTCAACGGCGGGGCTTGAAAGATTAGATATATCTATTCCTCCTTTAGTGGAATATGCAGATGTATTGATGGCGACAAGGGGTGCCCTTAGGTCATCAATAAGGCCTGATTACAATAAGGCAATAGCATTGCGATGTACAGCTGGCAGCTCCGTAGCAAAGGAGGATATCAGCCATGAAGTTATAGGGGTTGATATTGAAGATGCTATCCGAATGAATGCAACCTGTATGGCTACTCAAGTATTTATAGGGGCTTCCGGAGAATGTGAGACCATAAACAATCTTGTTAAGACGATAGATATGGGAAATAGATATGGAATACCTGTTCTAGGGGTAGTAGCAGTTGGTAAAGAAATGGAGCGTACGACCAAATATTTTCTTTTAGCTACTAGAATAATAGCAGAGCTTGGAGCCCATATTATAAAAACATATTATTGTGAGGACTTTGAGAAAATTACTGCTGCTTGTCCCGTACCAATCGTTATAGCGGGAGGTAAAAAGGTTCCAGAGAAAAAAGCATTAGAAATCGCCTACAGAGCTATTCAAGAAGGGGCAGCTGGAGTGGACATGGGAAGGAATGTTTTTCAAGCCGAAAGCCCAAAGGCAATGATAAGATCAATAAGAAGTATTGTACATGAGGGGTATGACGCAAAGCAAGCCTTTGAATTATATAATTCATTAAAAAGAGGTGAATAATTTGAATTTTAAAAAGTTTATCATTATACCCATTATAATAGCTACACTTGCATTTACTATACAGATTGTTGACCAACTACTTAGCCCGCTTATGCCTCCAGCAGGGAATTTTGGCTTTGGATGGATTGCCTTTCAGGCTTGGGCCATGTATTTCCTAGCGGGGTGTGACATCAAGGGAGGAATCAAGACTTTTCTAGGGTATGGAAGTGGAATAATTGCATCTATTTTAATTATGGAGTTTGGGGCTGCGTTTATGGGTATTGGATTCCTTAGCTTCCCACTAGCTGTATTTTTAGTAGTTATCCCAGTTATTTGTTTGGAAAGGATTCCGTGGCTTGACTTTGTGCCAGCTGTTTTCGTTGGATCTGGAGTATTCTTTGGATTTATGTCCTATATATCAGCTGCAACATATCAAGGAGCGGCCTTTACGGAACTGGTATACTGTGCAATAGGATTATTTTATGGATATATGACGGTAACTCTAAGGGGAGCATATGAAGCATCGGTTAATAGCGATGAAATTAGTGAAACTAACTAGGGCAGGTAATGTTTATAAATAAGGGGGAGATTTTTTATGGCTGAATTTATGCATGTTGGAGTACCAACAAAAAATAAGCAGTCCAATGAAACCTATTTAGACGATTTGAAGGTATACATAACAGATCCAGAGGAACATGAGCTTAAATTTGAATATCTTCGTTATGAAAAGGATTCGCCGCTACCTGAAATTATGCAAAATAATCCTCATGTTGCCTTTAAAGTAGATAGTATAGATGAAATGGCAAAGGATGCTGAGATAATTGTTGATCCCTTTGATGCCGACGAAAAAACTAAGATTGCTTTTATTGTTAAGGACGGTGTAATATTTGAATTGATGGAAGAAAAGAAATAAATCCCAAACAGCTTAGGGCATATTGAAACAATAAACTAGTCATATTATTCGTACTTTTAATTCCTTTCGTAGTTATTTAATCACTTATATCCAGGAAGTATGTGGGCAATTGAGGCACAGAAAATAATCAAAATTACTTTGTAACTTAACTTATTTATTTTTCTCATATGAGCAAATTGCATAATTACTTCCTACAAAAAACATCTACTATATATAGTTTAAAAATCTCCAAAGGTATACCACATATATTATGCAATTCTGCCAAATTACAGTTATGGAATTTCCTCATATGTCTAAAAGCCAGCTTTCATTTCAGAAAAGCTGGCTTTAAACTGTTCATAACCCATTTTAAATACCCCATACCTGTACAATAGAACTTTCAACCAATAGTGTATCCCCAGAGATATGCATTCCCTATTAGTTCTTATATCTAATCAAGGTAACTTCTATTTCGTCATCGTTATAGTCGATCTTTGCTTCATCGGTCATCATGCCTACTAAAGTGAGTTCTGTATCAACATCAGAGTCTCCTGCTAATTCCCAGAAATATTCCTCCATTTCCTCTTGTTTAGCACATTTTAAATATTTAATTAACTTATCAAATTTTCTTTGATCCTTAGATGAATAATTACATTTTAGGGATATTTTATAGCATTCCTTTTCATCCTTTAGGTTAATATTAATGTCAGTTGCTCCCATGGAAAAAAAATAGGTAATTAATTCATCTACTATTTTTGCAATTCTTTTTTTATCATGCTTCACTAGAAATCATCCTTTCTAAAAGCTTGAATTATAGGTACTAAAATTGCAGCAACAATACCCGCAGCGAATCCGTTATTATAAAGATTTAATCCACCGTGCAATACTCCCACATTAAGTACAACAGACGAATGTATAAAGGCTGCAATTACACCGTATTGCCATCCAAATTCTCCTGCAATTGGAGCTAAAGCTGTTCCGAATAATGCTGCTAATAATATTGCAGGATCATTTATATTCCATACCTTTGTCAAAGATCCTAGGAATACACCTAAAAATATGGGAAGTATGTTTTTAGGATGCTTACCAAAGGCACCAAAGCCTACTACTGTAAAAATACCTCCAATTGTAGGGCCATTTAAATCGCCATTCACTAAAAGGATATAGGATGTTGCAATAAAGCCATTTATGCCCATGTTGATAAGTGTTGGAGCAAAGCCTTCCAATAAAACAAAATCCGCTACAAGTCTACCGGAATAACCAGTTATGCTTGTTATTTTAGCAAACGACCTTTCATTTAGACAATACCCTAAAATTATCATTGAAGAAAACATCAAAAATAAATATATGCTCAGTAATGTATTGTTACCAGTACTCCATATAAATCTTGGATTTGGTAAAAAACCATAGGATTTAAAAATCGACACAAAAACTGTTCCTATCATCCCCGAAGCGAATCCTATGTTATACAGATTAAAGCCTTGGTGAACTCTTAGCAAATAAGTAGAAAGTGGTGGAAGAATAAAACCTATGATTATTCCTGTAGCTGCACCTAATGGAATACTAATAATCTTATTTAAGCTAGTACTAAACATTATTTCAGTGACCATCGGAGCCATGGCTGTACCAAATAAAGCTATATAAATATATTTGGAAAACTTATTTTTTTGTATCTTTGCGTATAAGTATACTCCTATAACAATAAACCATACATTCAAAAGATTTTTTCCAAAAAGACCAAAACCGGCAATCAAAAATAAAGAGGCGATAGAAGCACCATTAATATTTAATTTTAGCCTATAAAGTATAAAAAGAAACAATAGGGTCAAAAGGCCGCCGTTGATAAAAGCTGCTCCTATCCCCCCGACACCTATATAGTCAGTAATAAGAGTATCGGGTTGGGTGAGAATTTTATATAACCCGTTTAGTATTTCTTTAGGATTATCTGATAATAGCCCAAATATAATTAAAGAAAGGGCATAGGCGGCAATTATTAGATACTTCATATTATGTTTAGCTATATTTTCTGCTCCGGAATCTTTCTTAAATGATACCATATAAAACCTCCTTCTGAATTAATTTCTGATATAGAGATTTCAGTTACGACCTTAATTTATACATATTAAAAATCCTGGAAGCATACTATGTTTCCATATTTATACATTAAGATTTAGCTTAAACTCTCTATACCTAAAGTCTATTTAATTTTAGTATAAACATTCAATAAATGCCAAAGGAAAATGAAGGAATGTGTAGAAGTGCCTATAAATAGATACAGGTGATTGACTTCAATTTTTTTATATTATACCCACTCTTTATTTATTATCTTCAATTATTTGAAATATTTATTTAGATTTAATATAATTGATGTGGTTGCAAAAACCAATAAATTGAAAAGAGGTTAGTATATTATGGAAATAAAGAGATTTGAAGGTACAGGGAGAATGAGCCGTGCAGTAGTACACAATGGAACAATTTATTTATGTGGGCAGACCTGTGGGGAGAAGGATAAGGATATCAAGGAACAAACTAAGGTTGTCCTTAAAAAAATTGAAGATTTACTTGATAAATATGGATCTGACAAAAGACATATTCTTTCAACAACAATTTATATAAAAGATATGTCCTTATTTCAAGATATGAATGAAGTTTGGGATGCTTGGGTTGAAAATGGATTTGAACCAGCTAGAGCCTGTGTTGAAGCAAAAATGGCTAGGGAAGAAATTTTAGTTGAAATGTCTGTTGTAGCAGCGGTTAAATAATGATTTGGGGGAGAAAATGATTAAAAAAATTTATCATAACATTTATAGTAATGAAATACCCCTTCCAAACAATCCTCTAAGGGCTATTAATAGTTATATAATATTGTCGGAGGATAGAAATTTGATTATTGATACGGGGTTTAATAGAGACGAATGTAGAGAAGCTTTATTTAATGGGATTAAGGAACTGGACATTGATTTAAATAAAACCGATCTCCTTGTTACACATTTACATTCAGACCACTCTGGTCTTGCGGCCGCCTTAAATAAAGAAGGTGTTAAAATATATGCTGGAAAGATAGACGGTGGTATGATTAATAGGATGACTGAGGTAGAATATTGGGAAAAATTTAAGGCATATGGAGAAATGTTTGGTCTTATGAAGGACAATATGACCTTTGATGATCATCCCGGTTATAGGTACTGTCCTAAAGAACCCATTGAATTTACTCCCTTAGAAGAAGGAGATACAATACATATTGGAGAATATTCCTTTGAGATAATTGATATACCAGGCCATACTCCAGGACATATTGGGCGTTATGAGAAAAAACATAAAATATTTTTCTGTGGTGACCATATTTTAAATAAAATAACTCCCAATATTGCATTTTGGGGCTTTCAATATGGTGATATATTATCCGTATATTTTGACAGCTTAAGAAAAGTATATGAGTATGATATAGACCACCTTTTTTCAGCCCATAGAAGTATTGTTGAAGACCATAAAAAGAGAATTGACGAGCTTCTTGAGCATCATGAAAAACGTCTCGATGAGATTATAGAAATTATTAAAGATGATAAAAAGACAGTTAGAGATATTGCGGCGGATATGCATTGGGATCTAAGATATGACTGCTGGGAGGACTTCCCTAATCCCCAAAAATGGTTTGCATCGGGAGAAGCCATGTCCCATTTAGAGCATTTGGTTGCTATAGGTAGGGCAAAAAGAACAGAAGAAAAGGGCATTCTATACTATTGCTTTAATAAGTAAGTAAAAGCGTAACAAGATATATTCTTTGTTACGCTTTTATTATGATTTTATGCGGTAATATTTGGTAATTGGTAATTTCTATTGACGTGATAAACGTTATCAACTATACTGACGATAGTGAAAGTCGTTATCAATTTGCCGGTGATTTAATTCGATAACAAATATCATCTAAGGAGGCTGCATAATATGAAAAGCAAGTTAATGAAAATTTCTTTAAGTTTAATGTTGGTTTTATCTTTGGTGATTCTTGCAGGATGTCAGACATCTCAAGATACTCAAGAGAAAATACAAGAAGTAAAGGAAAATCAAGCAGAGGCCAAAGCTCAAATTGTAAATCTTTATACTGATAGACATTACGATACTGATGAAGAGTTATATAAAATGTTTACAGAGGAAACTGGTATAAAAGTGAATGTAGTAAAGGGTAAATCAGATGAGTTGATTGAAAGACTGGCAAGAGAAGCTGCAGATACTGAGGCAGACCTTTTAATAGCCGCCGATGCAGGTAGACTATTTAGAGCAAAAGAAAAAGAACTATTGCAGTCTGTAGGAAATGAAACTTTATTAAATAATATACCTGAGAATTTAAGAGATGAAGATAATCAGTGGTTCGGACTTACTGTAAGGGGAAGAGTTATAGTATATTCAAAGGATAGAGTTGACCCATCTGAGCTTTCAACCTATGAGGATCTAACAAGTAACAAGTGGAAAGGAAAAATATTAGTAAGAGCATCATCTAATATATACAATCAATCGCTTTTGGCATCCTTAATAGCTATAGATGGAGAAGAAAAGGCTAAAGAATGGGCAAAGGGATTAGTTGAGAACATGGCTAGAGATCCAGAGGGTAACGATAGAGCGCAAGCAAAAGCTGTTGTTGCAGGTGAAGGTGATTTAGCAATAATGAACACATATTATATAGGAAAAATGCTTAATTCATCGGACGCTGAGGAAGTGAAGGTAGCTGAAAAGGTAGGAGTATTTTTCCCAAATCAAGACACTACTGGAACACATATAAATGTAAGTGGTATAGGACTTACAAGGCATGCTAAGAATAGTGAAAATGCACTTAGACTAATGGAATTCTTATCAAGTGAAAAAGCTCAAAAGCAATTTGCAGAGGCTAATTATGAATATCCCGTAAATACAAAAGTTGAGCCATCTGAATTACTCAAGTCTTGGGGAGAGTTTAAGACACAAGATATTAACTTATCTAAACTAGGTGAATTCAATAAAAGAGCAGTTGAAATATTTAATGAAATTGGTTGGAAATAGTTTATAAATAGCAGCCTTAGGTGGCTGCTATTTAGCAGTGCCTTCAAACTTTTTGAAGTGAATGAGGTGTAAAAGTTGATCAGGACGAAATATATAAAGCATAGTATAAATATTTGGTCTATTTTAAGTTTCATATTTATATGCTTGATTATATTACCCAATATAAATATACTGTTAAATTTACTGAATAAGCCTAATGAAAATTGGGCTCATATAAAAACTTATCTTTTAAAGGATTATGTGATAAATTCCATTATATTAGTTGTTTTTACAGGAATATTTACTACTATTATTGGGACGGGTTTGTCATGGATAATTTCAGCCTATGATTTTCCTGGAAGAAGATTTTTAAGATGGGGTCTAGTATTACCTTTAGCAATACCACCATATATAGCTGCTTACACATATAATGGGATATTAGATTATACTGGAGTTATACAAACAACGCTGAGAAATGAGTTCGGTATTAAGCTAAGTCAAAAATATTTTGATATTATGTCTATGGAAGGCAGTATATTTATATTTACAATGCTCCTATTTCCATATGTATATATTATTACAAAATCTTTTTTAGAAAAACAGTCTGCTGCGTTAATAGAGAATGCTAGACTCCTAGGAAGAAGTCAACTTGAGATATTCTTACATGTTGTATTGCCCATATCTAGATCTGCTATTATCGGTGGAGTTAGTTTGGTAATACTAGAAGTATTAAATGATTATGGAGTTGTAAAATATTTCGGAATTACTACCTTTAGTACAGCCATATTTAAAACATGGTTTGGAATGGGAGATGTAGATTCTGCTATTAGATTATCAGCTATTCTATTATCTATGGTTTTTACAATTTTGATAATAGAAAAACTGATGAGAGGAAGAAAAAAATATAGCTTTACTAATACAAAATTTAGACCGATTGTGAGAAAAAAACTAGAAGGAACAAAGGGAATATTGGCATTTCTATTTTGTTTTACAGTTTTTAGTTTAGGATTCTTAATTCCCACATTACAACTAACTGATTGGAGTATAATGACATATAAGAAGATACTAGATATAGAGTTTTGGAGTTTTACATTTAGTTCAATTTCTGTAGCATTATTATCTGCTATTCTAATTACTATAATAGGAACTATAATTGCCAATTATTGTAGAATGAACGATAACTTCCTTTCTAAAATTTACTCTAGAAGTACTACCGTTGGCTATTCTATACCCGGTGCAGTAATAGCAATAGCTGTCATAGTATTTTTTATAGCCTTGGATAATAAATTTTTTTGGCTATATAGGCTAATGGATAAGGGATCGGGGAAGCTTGTATTGAGTACAAGTATTACAATGCTTATTTTTGCCTATATTATAAGATTTCTAGCCATAGGATTTAATTCAATAGAATCAGGATTTGAAAAGGTTGGAAGGAAATTTTCAGAGGCATCTAGAACGCTGGGGATGGGTATGACAGAAACTTTTTTAAAGGTTGATTTTAAGATGATAAAGCCTGCTATATTAAGTGGATTTATTTTAGTTTTTGTAGATATATTAAAGGAACTTCCTTTGACTTTGATTTTAAGACCCTTTAACTTCAATACATTAGCAACTAAATCCTTCGAATATGCTAATGATGAAATGATTCATGAAGCTTCAGTTTCTTCACTTCTTATTATAATTGTAAGTATTATTTCTATATATATATTTAATAAGGCTTCGGATAAGGAGGCATCCTAATGTATGTTGAGATAAAAGAATTAAATTTCAAATATAAAAATGCTAAGGAAAAAACCTTAAAGGATTTTACCGTGAATATAGAAAAAGGAGAAGTAGTCTCTATTTTAGGTGAAAGTGGAAGTGGGAAGAGTACTGTCCTAAGGTTGATATCAGGACTTGAAGTTCCAAGCAGTGGTACAATTAAAATAAATGGTAGGGTTATAATAGATGATAAAGAATTTATTCCTCCTGAGAAAAGAGGTGTAGGTATGGTTTTTCAGGATTATGCGTTATTCCCTCATATGACCGTTAAGCAAAATATACAATTTGGACTTAAAGGTATGAATAAAAAAGAGAAAGACAATAGATCAGATGAAGTTTTAGGCTTAGTAAATTTAAAAGGATTTGAAAAAAGATACCCCTATGAATTAAGTGGAGGTCAACAGCAAAGGGTGGCATTAGCAAGAGCTTTAGCACCTAAACCTTCTATACTGCTTTTGGATGAACCCTTTAGCAACCTAGATGCAGATTTGCAAATAAAAATTAGAAGAGAGCTTAAAAAAATAATTAAGCAGGCAAGCATAACATCGATTTTTGTTACACATGACAAGGAAGATTCGAAGGCTATTGCTGATAAAATAGTAATTTTAAAAGAAGGAAAAATAGTTAGAATAGGAGAAGTAGATATATTATAATGTTGTTAATTTGAACAAGAAACTATAAAAAATATTGTGATTGTTAAATGGATATGATATATTATATATTGATAAGCTAAAAGGGAGTAACTGTGTAAATATATAGAGTTCATATAGCAAAACTTAATTTATATATATCAAAATACTCGATGCTGTGGGAGTTTTTAATGTGAATAAATTAATAGTTTTACTTGAATCTCTGTGTATGCACGAATAAAGTCAACATACTGGTGAAAAAACCTGGCTTTATTCACTTTAGAGAATCTAATGGAGTGAGACTTTTAGCTTAGTAAAGTTATCTGAGAAATTACTTAAATGTATTATGTAATTTCCTCATTTGTTTTAAATAACTTTGCTAAGCTATAGGTTTCACTCCTTTATTTTTATGTAAAAAGGAGGAAGAACTTTATGACAGAAATTCTAAAATCCCTATTTATAATCTTCGTGGCTGAGATGGGAGATAAAACTCAGATTTTAGCCTTGGCCTTTGCTACACAATTTGGAGTAAAGGAAGTATTGTTAGGAGTGTTTACGGGATCTTTGCTTAATCATGGACTAGCTGTTATTTTAGGTGCCTACTTATCTAGTATAGTGCCCTTAGAGACTATTCAGATAATAGCTGGATTTTCATTTCTTGGTTTTGCCCTATGGACACTTAGGAGCAATGAAGTAGAGGATGAGGAAGAGACGAGCAATAGGTTTGGGCCAATACTTACAGTTGCCACAGCCTTTTTTATTGGAGAATTAGGGGATAAAACCCAACTTGCAGCAATTACTCTATCCGTGGATGCTATCAATCCATCTTTTGTCTTAATGGGGACCGTTACGGGTATGGTTTTGACTAGCGGAGTGGGAATATTTGTAGGAAGCAAGATAGGTAACAGAATACCTGAATTTGCAATCAAAATCTTATCGGCATCAATATTTATGTTTTTTGGTCTAACTAAGCTTTATGCCATGATTCCACGACAGTATCTAACAAGCTGGAACATGATTATATCTCTAATAATATTGGGTTCTATTGTCTGTTCCATGATTAGGTCATTATTAATCACAAAAAAAACTGGGGATAATACTGCATTGCAGGAAGCTGCAATAACACTTTATAACTATGCCCAAGAAATAAAGGGAAGTGTTGATGATATTTGTTTAGGGGAAGGAAATTGTTTAAAGTGTAAGGGTGAGAAGTGCATTATAGGTTATACTAAGGCAATGCTTTATAAAAGTAGTGTAGACGATGATTACCTACCTAAGGAGATGATTAATGATTTTTCTGATAGTATTAATAAAAGATTTGATGAGGATAAAGTTATTAATGGACTAGCTATAATATTAAGGTGTTTAGAAAATGAATATATAGAAAAAGAAAATCAAAAGGTTGTCATACATCAATGTAGACGACTTATGGAAAGGATATTATTCAAGGTGGAATTTGAATATGATAATAAAGAAAAATATTTTCAATTGTTACTACATAAAGACAAAGTGATGGCCAAAAAAGTGATGAATAGCATAGATAATAACTTATCCCAATGATATTAGGGCCATGAAAAAATAAGCAAGTCAGATTTCGAAGTGATAATGAAGTAACGACGAAAAGAATTAAAAAGAGGCGTAAAAGAATTAGTTTGTTTTCAGATGTGCTTTAACAATTGAGAGAATTTCATATGGGAATATCATCCTTGATTTAATTGCTTAAGATATAAGCATATTTGATGGTGTAGCTTTAAGAATTTTAAAACTACATGTATAGATATTCCAGTTAAACAGTTAATTTATACACATCAAAAATCCCTAAAAACATCGGATATTTTGAGATGTATAAATTAAGTTTAACTTTAGGAAATCTATAGTATAGGGATTTTAGTATAGACTTTAACTTATACAAGTCCAAAATGCCCAGGAACATCGCATATTTGTCCATGTATAAGTTAAGTTATACTATAAAACCCTATATATATGGTTTTTATAGAAGATAATTATGCAATTTGCTTTATTAAACAAAGCCCCATGAAGCTGTAAATAGCTTTATGGGGCTTTGTTTTTATGAATATACAAATTATATAAAAAAATTTTTATAGTGACAAAAATAAAAAAATTCAAAATAATTATACAAATTAAAACAAAATGTGATATAATGATACACGACGAAACAAATGTGTCGAAAATGAAACAAAAATCGAAAATGTATACGAAAATGATACAAAACATGAATTTTATTCCATTGGAAATTTATAAGTAGATGTTGGGAATTTAAATTCCAATGTTTTTAGCCTGCTAGAAAACGTTATCATCCAATGTTAGTTAGTTCAATTCCTTAATATTTTTTCTAGTGAAGATATATAGGGATTAAAGCAAATAGAACCAAGGAGACTAATTGTATCAAAATGATACAAAATGGAGGAATGAAAGGTGAGTATAGATAAAGATAAATGCAAAGCGTATATTGATATCCTTAAAGAAGAACTTTTACCCGCGACTGGATGTACTGAACCCATCGCAATTGCATATGCTGCCGCGAAGGCCCATGAGGTGCTTGGATATTTTCCACAGAAGTTAATAGTTAGGTGTAGTGGAAACATAATAAAGAATGCAAAGTCTGTAACAGTGCCTAACACCGGAAATCTGAAGGGGATTAAGGCTGCGGCCTTAGCAGGGGCAGTAGGTGGTGATGCATCAAGAGAGATGCAGGTACTTGAAGCTATTAAACCATTAGATATTGAAAAAGTTAAGGAGTTAATGGGCACAGATTTATGTGATGTTGAAATAATTGAAAATGATGCCAACCTCCATATTATAGTAAAGGCTATTTACGAAGAGCATGAGGCTGTGGTTGAAATCATTCATACCCACACAAATATTTCAAAAATCGAGAAGAATGGTCAAGTAATATTTGAAAAAGATTGTGAACGAGATAATTTCAATGCACCACTATCCGATAGGAGCATTTTGAATGTAAAGGATATATATGAATTTGCAAACACCGTAGATATTGAAGACCTACAAGGGCTTTTAGATAGGCAGATTGAGTATAACTTCAATATAGCAATGGAAGGACTAAACAGTGATTACGGTGCCAAGGTTGGAAAGATACTTTTGAAGTTCTATGGGGATGATGTATTTACTAAAATAAGAGCTTACACATCAGCAGGGTCAGATGCAAGAATGAGTGGCTGTAGTATGCCAGTAGTTACTAACTCGGGAAGTGGTAACCAAGGTATGACAACCTCCCTTCCCATTATAATTTATGCACAGGAAAAAGGGTTTAAAAAAGAAAAGATGTATCGTGCATTAATTTTAGCCAATTTGATATCAATTCATCAAAAAACTGGTATTGGTAGATTATCAGCATACTGTGGGGCTGTAAGTGCAGCCTGTGGTAGTGGTACAGGAATTACTTATCTTGAAGATGGGAGCCTAGACCAGATAGAGAAAACCATAACTAATACTTTGGCGAATGTTTCAGGAATTGTATGTGATGGAGCAAAGGCCTCATGTGCTGCCAAAATAGCATCTAGTCTCGATGCTGCCATCATGGCACATTTCTTAGCAATGAGTGATATTGCCTTTGATGTAGACTCTGGAATAGTAAAGGAAACAGTAGAAGATACCATTTCCGCTGTAGGAAGACTCGGCCGTGATGGAATGAGGGAAACCGATATTGAAGTATTAAAAATTATGTTGAACCAGTGATGCTTAAAGCCTACCTAATTCTACATATGGCTGAGAAAGGAGGAGCAAATTTATTTTATAAATAGGCTACCTAGGTTAATTATAAAGAATCTATATAAAATTAGATGACAGGTAGGATTTAGGGATATATAAAAACAATAACTGAAAAAATTAGGGGGAATCTAGAAATGAAAGAGATCAAAAATGAAGCAAAACTTATAGACAATGAAAAAATCAATAAAATTAGGGCAGCAATTGAACACAGAGCAACATGGATGGGTTTAATGTTTCTTGAAATGGAAGCAGCGGGCTGTGACGCAGAAAAAATAACAAGAGCAGCAATTAAAAAGACTGGCTTAATCCATGGGGCAAGAATGAAGGAAAACTGTAAGAATCCAGAGGATATAAGAGCTTTTAAAGAAGTATTTATATGTGAAGATACTATGAGAAACTTCGAAATGGATGTTCAAACATTGGAAGAAAAGGAACTATATATAGAATTCCACTACTGTGCATTAGTGGAGGCTTGGCTAAAGCTAGGTATTGACCAAGAAAAAATTAGTTTATTATGTGACATAGCTATGGATGGTGACAGAGGTATTGCAGAGGCTATGGGCTATGAATTTGAACTTGGAGATACAATTGCTGAAGGCTGTAAAACATGTAATATTAGATTCTGTAACAAGTAGGGCATATTCAAAATTACTTCGTAACCTGACTTATTTATTTTCTTCATATACCTAAATCAAAATTTAAGGAGGAAGTTTTATGAAAAAAACGATTAGTATTTTGATTATTGTTATGTTGGTGATGACTGCTTTTACGGGTTGTGGACAAAAGGCAGCAAGTAGTAAAGAGTCAGAAGTTGTTAAGATTGCTGTTGTAGGGCCGTTAACCGGTGACTTTGCAGAATACGGTACAGGATTTAAAAATGCTGTTCTACTTATGGCTGAACAGTGGAATGCAAATGGCGGAGTACTTGATAAAAAAGTTGAAGTCGTATTCTTTGATGATAAGAACAGTGGAGAAGAAGCTGCATCAATAGCAGAGAAAATTGTTTCAGATAAAGAAATAGTAGGTGTTGTTGGACACTTTGCTAGCGGTGTCTGTATGGCGGCATCCCCGACTTATCAAGAGGCGGGAATTGTTGAGATATCCCCTTCGGCATCTCACCCAGATTATACTAAAGAAGGAGATTTTATCTTTAGAAACAATACGGTTATAAATGTTGAGTCTGGAGTTGCCGTTGATCTAGCTACAAAAACAATTGGTAAAAAGAAAGTAGGTATTCTTTCAGTTAAAACTGACTGGGGAACTAATACAGCTGCAATTACTAAGGAGCTTGTAGAAAAAGCTGGTGGGACTGTTGTAGATCATCAGGAGGTTGTTGATGGAACAATAGATTTTAGTCCAAATGTTTCTAAGCTTAATGATGCGGGTGCAGAGGTCGTTATTGTTGCCGCTATGTATAATACCCTTGCTCCATTTGCAAGTCAATATAAAGCGGTGAATCCAGATATTGAGCTTGTTGGATTCTCTAATGCATATAGTCAACAACTTATAAATTTAGCAAAGGAAAATGCTGAAAATATCCATTTCCCTACTATATTCTTCCATGGTAGTGACGATGAGGCAGTTGGTTCCTTTGTAAAGTCTTATGAAGAAAAATATGGTTCAACACCAAGTAGTTTAACTGCCCAAGCCTATGACAGTACGGGTATTTTACTAACAGCTATCAAAAATGCCAACAAAGTAGATAGGGCAGCTATGATGACAGAATTATATAAAATGACGTATCCAGGTGTTACTGGAGAAACTAAGTTTGATGAGAATGGCGATGCTATAAAAGTATTTACTAATGTTAAAGTAGAGAATGGAAAATTTGTAGAGGTAAAATAAGTATTAAAAGGGGGCTGTCTCAAAAAATAATCCCTTGAGACACCCCCGTTAAAAAAGCGATAATTATACAGTTCCTAAAGTATATATGCAATATAGAAGGGGTGTAGATGTGATAATACAGCAATTAACCAACGGTTTAACCTTAGGAATGGTCTATGCACTGATTGCGGTGGGATATTCTCTTGTATTTGGTATTTTAAGACTTGTCAATTTTTCACATGGTTCAGTATACGCATTTGGTGCACATATTGCAATGATATTTGTTGCAATGAAATTTGGAATTTTCCCAGCCTTAATGATTAGTGTTATTTTAACGGGGCTATTGGGAATAGTTATTGACAAACTTGCATTAGCTCCATTACGTGCAAAGAACTCAAAGGGTATAGCAGCTTTGATTACAACAATAGGTATTTCTTATATTATTCAGAATTTCCTCATGATTGCATTTGGCACCCAAACTAAGTTTTTTCCAAAACTCTTCGATTATGGGACGGTGTCTATAGGTGGAGTAGCATTAAGTACAACTCAGATATTTATATTTGTGGTATCTCTAGTACTACTCTTAGTATTAACTTTTATCATTAAGGGGACTAAGATAGGACTTGCTATGAGAGCAGTGGAGCAGAACCAAAAAGCCGCTCATTTAATGGGTATAGATGTAAACCGTGTTATAACATTTACCTTTTTCCTTGGGGGTGCTTCAGCAGCTATTGCTGGGACACTAATAAGCGGATATTACCAAGTTGTATATGCAAACATGGGCTTCTTGGCTGGACTTAAAGCATTTTCTGCTGCTGTTCTAGGAGGCATTGGAATACTCCACGGATCTATATTTGGTGGGTTAGTAGTAGGTATTTCAGAAAGTTTTGCCGCTACTTATCTTGGAGGAACATATAGAGATGCTATAGCATTTTTAATTCTTATTATAGTGTTGCTTATAAAACCTGCCGGCTTATTTGGCAAGAAAGGAATAAAGAAGGTATAGGACTATGAAAAAGATAAGTTTTAAAGACAATGGTTTATCCCAGATGATAAAGCTAATAAGAAATTATGCTACTAAAAATAAGAAAATAGTTTACCCCCTTATAGCACTAATAGTATTAGGTATGCCCTATATTGTACCATCCCAATATATTCTAAGAATTATAATAATGATAGGAGTATATACCATTTTGTCACTTTCATTGGGATTGGTTACTGGTTATACAGGACAGGTTTCCCTTGGACATGCTGCATTTTATGCAATAGGTGCATATGTATCGGCACTACTTAGCGTTAATTATGGACTAAGTTTTTTTATTACAGCTCCTGTTGCAGCAATTGTTACGGCACTATGTGGATTATTACTAGGACTGCCCATATTAAGACTTTCAGGAACATATCTAGCTATAACTACCCTTGGATTTTGTGAGGTGGTTAGAATGGTGCTTTTAAACTGGGAAAATGTTACCAATGGGCCCTTGGGTATAAGTAGGATTCCCAAACCATCACTTTTTGGCATGGATTTAACACTTTACAATAATGGACTATATTATCTAATGCTGGCTTTCTTGGTATTGACTACTTTGGTTATGTTAGCCATTGTAAAATCAAAGATGGGTAGGGCTTTAGTGGCCATAAGGGAAGATGAAATGGCTGCAACAATGATGGGTGTAAAGACCACTGTCTATAAGGTCGCAGCCTTTGTTATAGCTGCATTCTTCTCAGGACTTGCCGGTGCATTTTATGCACATATGATAAGATTTATCGATCCAAATACCTTTACATTTGATACATCGATTTTGATATTGAGTATTGTTATATTAGGTGGTATGGGTACTATTAATGGCATGTTCTTAGGATCAGCTATATTGGTTTCTTTCCCCGAAGTCTTAAGATTTCTACAGGAATATAGATTTATTGTTTATGGAGCAGTTTTAGTTGTCATGATGAGATATCGTCCCCAAGGTATCCTGGGAGGTCAGAAAAAGACTAAATATAGATTGCCTAAAGGCGTTAATGATCTTAGTAGAAAATCAAGGGATGCTGTTAATATAGAAAAGGAGATGGTATAATATGGCACTCCTGGAGGTAAAGAATGTGTCAAAGCACTTCGGAGGACTTGTTGCAGTTGATAAAGTTTCCTTCGAAGTTAATCAAGGTGAAATCATAAGTATCATTGGACCAAATGGGGCCGGAAAAACAACGCTTTTCAATATGTTAACCGGTGTTTATACAGTGACAGAAGGAGAAATCATATTTGATGGAAAACCTATACAAAACCATACTCCTCAGGAAATTGTTAAGGCTGGTATAGCAAGAACCTTTCAGAATATAAGATTATTTAGTGATATGAGAGTTATTGAAAATGTTTTGGTTGGAATGCATATAAATACTAATTACAATTTTTTAGACATACTTTTTAGGAGCAAAAAGTTTCGTAATAGCGAAATTGAAAAGCATGAAAAAGCAATTGAAATACTTGACTCCATAGGTCTTAAGGAAAAAATGCATAATTATGCTGTGAATTTACCCTATGGAGATCAAAGAAGACTAGAAATTGCACGTGCTATTTCCACCGATGCTAAGATAGTTCTTCTAGATGAACCAGCTGCAGGGATGAATGAAAGAGAATCCGATGATTTACTTAATTTCATCAAAAAATTAAGGGATAAGGGCTACACAATTATTATGATAGAACATGATATGAGCGTGGTTATGAATATTTCTGATAGGATATATGTTATAGACTACGGTAAGAAAATTGCTGAAGGATTGCCAGCGGAAATCGCAAATAATAAACGAGTTATTGAGGCATATCTCGGAAGGAGTGAATAGCTATGCTTGTAGTCAAAAACTTAAATACACATTATGGAAATATTCATGCACTAAAGGGAGTAAACCTTGAAGTAAATCAAGGAGAGATTGTAACCCTAATTGGGAGTAATGGTGCAGGGAAAAGCACTACATTAGGGACTATAACAGGGCTTCTGAAGGCTACCTCTGGTGAGGTTTGGTTTAAAGAAGAAAATATAACGAAAACACTGCCTTCTCAGATTGTAAAAAAAGGTATAAGCTTGTCACCGGAGGGAAGAGAGGTTTTTCCAGCCTTAACAGTTGAGGAAAATCTAAAGCTCGGTGCTTTTACAAGGAAGGATAAAAAAATTATAAATGAATCATATGATAGAGTTTATGAGTTGTTTCCTCGACTTTTTGAAAGAAAAAAACAATTAGCAGGAACCCTATCGGGGGGAGAGCAGCAAATGCTGGCCATAGGTAGGGCTTTAATGTCTGAGCCACAGCTGCTACTTTTAGATGAACCATCCCTAGGGCTTGCTCCGAATTTAGTATTATTAATATTTGATCTTATAGTTTCCATAAATAAACAGGGGACAACGGTTTTGTTAGTAGAACAAAATGCAAATATGGCATTGTCAATAGCACATAGAGGATATGTTTTAGAGACTGGTAAGGTTACTATGTCCGACGATGCAAAGGTTTTATGTAGTAATGATATGGTTAAAAAAGCATATTTAGGAAATGTTTAATGAATAAATTTGTAAAAATAGCAGGAATTATAATACTATATAAAGAAATTATTCACATTAATAATCAGCTAATGTGTTTAGAATACGATTGATAATAGAGCAAATTGCATAATTACTCTCTATAGAAATCATATACTATATAAAGTTTTAAAAGCCACGAAGCTATACCATATATATTATCCAACTTAGCCAAGTCAGAGTTATGCAATTTCTTCAATAGATTGAAAGTATTATCTTAAAAAAATATTTGATAGGTGGTTGATTATGAAGAAAATAATAAATGAGCCTAATAATGTAGTGAGTGAAATGCTGCAAGGATTCGTAAAAGCAAATCCTCAGCTTGTATATTTTGAAGGAACTGAAGTTGTTGCTAAAAAAGAAAAAGGAAATAAAGTAGGACTTGTTTCCGGTGGAGGTAGTGGCCATGAGCCAGCCCATGCTGGATACGTTGGTAAAGGGATGCTAGATGCTGCTGTTGCTGGAAACGTATTTGCATCACCCTCACCGGATAGAGTGTTAAAGGGTATCCAAGAAGCTGATACCGGTAATGGAGTACTTCTAATAATAAAAAATTATTCTGGCGATATTATGAATTTTGATATGGCAAAGGAATTAGCTGAGATGGAGGACATTAGAGTTGAGGTAGTTGTAGTTAAGGATGATGTTGCCGTAGAGGATAGTACACACTCAACTGGTCGGCGGGGTATAGCCGGTACGGTTTTCGTACATAAGATAGCTGGAGCGAAAGCCGAAGAAGGTGCAGATTTAGATGAAGTTAAGAGAGTTGCAGAAAAGACAATTGCAAATGTTAGAAGTATGGGTATGGCTATGGCCCCTTGCATACTACCAGGTGTTGGGAAAGCAGGCTTTACACTTGGGGATAATGAAATCGAAATAGGTATGGGGATACATGGTGAACCGGGAGTTGAAAGAACTGAAATAAAGACCGCAAAAGAATTAGCAAATATACTATGTGATAAAATACTTGCAGATTTTGACTTTGCCGATAGTGAAGTTGCATTAATGATTAATGGTTTAGGGGCTACTCCTTTGATGGAATTATTTATCCTTAATAATGAGGTTGAAAAGGTTCTATCTGAAAAAAATATTAGTATTCATAAAAGCCTTGTAGGGAATTACATGACTTCACTTGAAATGGCGGGCTGCTCTATTACATTATTAAAGCTCGATGATGAATTAAAAAAATTGCTGGATGCTCCATGTGATACACCAGCATTGAAGGTTTGGTGATATAATGAATATAAAGATGACTGCAAAGGATTATATGGAATACATTGAGCTAGTAACTAAAAAAATAGAACAAAATAAAGACTATATAACTGAGCTGGATTCAATAACCGGTGATGGAGACCATTGGGCAAATATGAATATGGGCTTTCAAAAATTAGTAGAGAATAAGGAAGAACTTGCTGCCATGGAGTTAAAGGATATGTTTAAGAAAATAGGAATGCTTATTATGTCTACGGTAGGTGGTTCATCGGGAGTTTTATATGGAAGTGCATATATAGGTGCTTCAAAAATAATTGGCGACAAAGAATATTTAGATATAAAGCTGCTATGTGATGTTTTAGAGGAAGAACTAAGTGCTATTATGAAGCGTGGAAATGCAGAGCCAGGTTTCAAAACAATGATAGATTCCCTTGCCCCAGCTGTTAATCGTTTTAAAGCTGCTCTTAAGAGTAATGGAGATGAAAGTACTGCCCTGCAGGAATTAAAGCAAGGTGCTATTGATGGTATGAATAGCACAAAGGATATGGAAGCCGTACGTGGACGTGCTTTTTATCAGGCAAATAAAGGGGTTGGGCATCTTGACCCAGGTGCTGTTACTATGTGTTATCAATTAGAAATATTGGTGGACTACTTGTGTAATTAAAACTTAAATAAAGGAGGGTTTTTCCCTCCTTTTGTTAGAAAAGGTGATGAAGGATGTATCTAGCAGAAATTAAAGATATTGTTTCAAAATTTGCAGAAACAATTGCAAAAATCCTCGACATAGATGTAATGATTGTCGACAGTAACTGTAATAAAATTGCCAACACATTTAAGTATATAGATGATTCTGCACCTATTGCTAGATACTCTATGTTGGGAGAGGTTTTACATACTGGTAAAGTGGTTGCTGTAAAAGATAAAACCACCTACAAACATTGTAAAATCTGCTCTGATATAAGTGAATGTATCATATCTGGATTAGTAAGTGTTCCCATTTTTTATGAGAAAAATGTAATAGGGGCTATAGCACTTTTAGTTCCCATTAATAAAACTAGCCCTGTTTTTGAAAATCTACAAAATTCAATTGATTTTTTAGAACGTATGTCCGACTTGTTAAGTTCAAAACTTAAAAATATAGATGATTACAATAAGTTAAATGTCATAAAAAAAGAACGAGAAACTATTATAGATGTCATTGAAGATGGTTTAGTATTTATCAACAATAATGGAAGAATAATTCATTACAATCATCAGTTTGAAAGCTTCTTTAAATTTGATAAAAACGTCGAAGGCGATAGTATAGATAAGTTAATCGATCATCCATTGATGCATGAAATCTTGATGTTTAGTGAAAATATTTCATATAAGACATTTTATTACGAACATATAAACCACAGCTTCTATGGATTTGTATCCTGCCGTAACATCATGCTTAATGGAAATCACTATGGGGCGTTATTAACCTTTAAAAGTCTTGGTAAGGCATATAAAGTGTTTAATGAAATCTCTGACAATAGAACCCATGTTTCATTTGGGGATATTCAAGGAAATGATCCGAAGCTACTTACTCAAATAAATAATGCGAAACAATTGGCAGTTACCGACGAAAACATCTTAATTTTCAGTGAACCAGGATTTAGAAAACAGATGCTAGCAAGGGCAATACACAATTTTTCAGATAGAGAAAAGAATTACTTTGTAGAAGTTGACTGTGATAGTATACCATATGATATGTTAGAAGCAGAGATATTTGGCCATGATAGTGATGATATGCATGTAAATCCTGGTATTGGCAAGATTAGAATGGCCCATAGGGGGACTTTGTTTTTTAAAAACATTTCTAAAATGCCATTGTATTTACAAAGACGTTTAGTTGAAGTGATGAAGACCAAGGAATTAAGACAAAGGACATATAAAGGCTTTAATATTGATGTTCGAATGATTTTTGATACCTGTGAGGTATTATCACCCTTAGTAGAACAAGGGACGTTTGATGAAGAGTTGTATTTCCGTATTTCTAAAAATACTATAACAATTCCCTCCCTATTAAATCGAAAAGGCGATATAAAGATTATAGTGAATGATATAATAGACAAGTTGAAGATAAAGTATCTAAAGCCCCATGTCAAATTTGATAAAAAAGTTTTAAGTATGATGTATAAATATACTTGGCCTAAAAATGTGTATGAAATTGAAAAGACTATAGATGTGATTATAGCTAAAGCCAAGGATGATATAGTAACTGTTGAAGATATAAAATGCTTTAAATTTGCTGGCAATAATGGTAAGGAAGTCAAAGTAGTCGATGAAATAGAGAAGGATTTAATAAAGAAAATGCTTACTGAATATAAAAGCAAGGAACAGATAGCAAAAGCTATGGGAATAGGACGTGCTACCCTTTATAGAAAGATGAAGAAATATGGTCTTTCATAATCCATTAAATAAGGGATTATCGATATTTCTAAGGACTACAAGGGAAGAGTTATAATTATGACTCTTCCCTTTGCATGTAATAATTTGGCTATCAAAACAAAATTAGTATAAATATACACACAATCTAAAAAAAATAAAAAAATATTCAAAGTGCCATTACAATTAAGGTCATTTGGTGGTAAAATAGTCAGAGAATAATAAAATCCAGATTATCCATGGAGGATTTAAAACTATGATTCTTTAAACATCCTGTGGATAGTCTGGATTAAATATAGTGAGGTTGATTATGAAAATAGGATTTGATCACAAAAAATACTTAGAAGAACAATCAAAGTTCATACTTGAAAGAGTGAACGATTATGACAAGCTTTATTTAGAGTTTGGTGGAAAACTTTTATTTGATTTACATGCTAAAAGAGTATTACCGGGGTTTGATGAAAATGCTAAGATTAAGCTGCTTCATAGGCTTAAAGAAAAGGTAGAAGTTATCATCTGTGTTTATGCAGGGGATATTGAAAGGAATAAGATACGTGGAGATTTTGGTATAACCTATGATATGGATGTATTAAGATTGATTGATGATCTTAGATCCTATGAACTAGATGTTAATAGTGTTGTTATTACTAGATATGACAATCAGCCTGCAGCTACAGTATTTATGAATAAGCTAGAGCGAAGAGGAATCAAGGTATATACCCATCGAGCAACAAAGGGATATCCCACAGATGTAGACACTATTGTTAGTGATGAGGGTTATGGTAAGAACCCCTACATTGATACTACAAAGCCTATTGTAGTTGTAACAGCTCCTGGGCCAGGTAGTGGTAAGCTTGCTACTTGCCTCAGTCAGTTATATCACGAGCATAAGCTTGGGAGAGAAGTAGGATATTCAAAATTTGAAACCTTCCCTGTTTGGAATGTACCCCTTAAGCATCCCCTAAACATAGCATATGAGTCGGCGACAGTTGACTTGAAGGATGTAAATATGATTGATTCCTTCCATTTTGATGCCTATAATGAGATAACTATAAACTATAATCGTGATATTGAAACCTTCCCTGTGCTTAAGAGGATTATTGAAAAGATAACAGGGGAAGAATCCGTTTATAAGTCACCTACAGACATGGGTGTTAATCGTGTTGGATTTGGTATTATCGATGATGATATTGTAAAAGAGGCTTCAAAACAAGAAATTATTAGAAGATATTTTAAAACCGGATGTGAATATAAAAAGGGATATGTTGATCTAGATACTTTCCATAGGGCAAGATTGATTATGGAGGAGCTTAACCTCAAGGCTGAAGACCGTAGGGTAGTTACACCGGCTAGAGAAAGGGGTGCTAGGCTAAAAGAGAAGCTATGCAAAAATGAACCATGTCCTATAGTGGCTATAGAGCTTGATGATGGAACAATCATAACTGGGAAAAGTTCTAGTACTATGGATGCAGCTGCAGCAGTTATTTTGAATGTTATTAAGCACCTTGCTAATATTGCGAAGGGCATTCACTTGATCTCTCCAGTGATTCTTGAGCCCATAATTAGTCTTAAATCAAAGACCTTTGGAAGCAAGATTACATCTTTAAATTGTGAAGAAATATTAATTGCACTGAGCATCAGTGCAGCAACTAATCCAATGGCTCAAGTAGCTATGGAAAAACTATCTATTCTTAGAGGTTGTCAAGCTCATTCTACAACCATATTAGGAACCAATGATGAACAAACCCTTAGAAAACTCGGTATCGATGTTACCTGTGATGCTGAGTATTCATCAGATAGTTTATATTATAATAATTAAAGCAATTATATAGGGTTTTCATAGTATAAGTTAAAGTTTATACTAAAATCCCTATATGATTATATTGTCAACTAATTAAAAGGTCTATACCCAAGCTATTCAATCCTATGACTGAAATAGCTTGGGTATAGGCTTTTATTAATTTATATTTTGAAAAAAAACATATAATTTGTTTAAATAGCGATTTAATGGGTAATTTTACTATAGGGAAATTCAATACTTTGGAAGCTACTATAGATAAAATTTATAATATGTGGAGGTGGAAACATGCCAGAGGAATTCAAAATAGGTTGTCAAAGACCAGAAATTAAAAATGAAAGCGTCGACGAAACTGAGAAAAACTATGATTTAGTTGAGAAGGAGGAGAAAGTAGATATGTTGAAAGTAGGAAAACCGGCACCAGATTTTATGGCACCTGCTTATAGTCAGGGGAAATTTATGAATGTGAAGCTATCGGAATATAAGGGAAAGTGGGTTTTATTATGCTTCTACCCTGGAGATTTTACTTTTGTCTGAGCTACTGAGGTTTCAGCAGTTGCTGAAAAATATAAGGAATTACAGGATTTAGGAGTAGAGGTTCTGTCAGTTAGTGTGGATAGTGTTTTTGTACATAAGATGTGGAATGATAATGAGTTATCTAAAATGATAGGAAAGGATATGCCATTCCCTATGGTATCGGATCAGAATGGAAATATCGGTAGAATGTATGGAATTTATGATGAAGATGCCGGTGTAGAAACTAGAGGTAGATTCCTTATTGATCCCGATGGCAATATTCAAGCATTTGAAGTGCTAACACCTCCAGTTGGAAGAAATGTAAGTGAAGCAATTAGACAAATTAAAGCATACCAGCTTGTAAGAGAATCTAAAGGCACTGAGGCTACACCTTCCGGCTGGAAGCCAGGCAAAAGAACACTTAAGCCAGGGCCACATCTAGTAGGTAATATGTGGAAGGAATGGAAAGTAAGCGAGGCATTTGAAGAGTAGTATTTAAAAAAGGTTTTTAAGGGTTATATAAAAAGACAATCCCTTAAAAACCTTTTCTTATCCAAATATACCAAGGGTTTGAAAGAAGGGTATAAATTCTTTACCATTCCACTCCAAAGATGTTTGAATATAGCCTAAGCCATCGGCATTATATCTTCCAGCTATTCTTTGAAGTGCATATAATTCATAGACTCCATCCCTTTGAAAATCTATGGGATATAAACCACCCAAAGGATTTACCCAACCTTCTATAGGCTGTTTAAGCTTTCCCCTTTCATCATATATTTCTGATAAATATTCTTCCCCTTTATATTTAATGTCAATAGTATATTTTTTTGAGCTGTCCTTCGATGTGACTTCAACTTGATAACAATCTTTATATATGACATCATATTTATATTTTTTGTTAAACTTTTCAAAATCAAAGATTTTTTGTGGTTCGTTATCTAAAAAGGAATAAATATAATAGAATGCTAAGCCACCACTTCCTCCAGAATCAATGCTCACTAAAATATCATCTACTTTGTCATTGGTAAAATCACCTAAAAAAATTGTTGGAGTATAGCCTGCATTCGCCTTCAAGGGAATTCTAGTAAAATCTTTTGTTTTCCCATCCTGAATTATTAGAGTTATATTATCCACAAAGGGACTCCCAATTCCAGATGGTTTTTCTCCCATCAGATATACATTATCTATGATCTTATCTCCGTTTACGTCGCCCCTTTTAAAATCCAATATATATTTTTTATTGCACTTCATTTGATTCCTAAAAAATAGTGGATAATAGTACACAATATCAGCTCCTTTTAAAACTATGTATTATCATAATATGAAGCCATAGAGTATACCGTGCGTTGCCTTAAGAAGCTTTTTGAACAATCTGGCTTAAATTTGAAAAAATGAGTTGAAATGGTATACTGTATATAGCTAAAAAAGTATAGAAATGGAAGGAGATAAAATGAAGAGGTATTATAAGCTTATTATTTTTATGATTATGTGTGTAATTATAATTTATTTTTCTCCAATGCTAAAGATGAGTATTACTCAGCCAAATTATTTTGAGCAGGATTTTGAAGAAGCAGAGGTATTAAAAATTATGGATGAAGAGCTGGAGGAGGACCCTGTTTTGGCAGGAAGGTATATGGGGACCCAAAGGATCAAAGTTAAGATTCTTTCAGGTAAATATGAGGATAAAATATTTGAGATAGTTAATCCCCTTAGCAGTTCTCATAATGTCTTAGCTAAAGAAGGTATGATTTTAATTACCTGTGTAAGGGAGAAAAATGGAGAAGTTATTCCATGGGTATATAATTATAAAAGAGATAAAACGTTATACATATTGTTGGCAGCATTTTTCCTACTTATAATAATATTTGGTGGCATTAAGGGTATCAATTCTATTATTTCACTGATATTTACGGGAATAATGATAGTGTTTGTAATGCTTCCCTTAATCTTTCAGGGTAAAAATCCTATTTGGGTGGCTATATTGACCACATCAATTACAACCATTGTTACATTTATATTGATAGGAGGACTTAGCTATAAATCCCTAGCAGCAATCCTTGGAACTATAGCAGGAGTGACAATAGCTGGTTTGATTTCCTATACGGCAGGAGAAGTGGTACATTTATCAGGTATTACTATGGAGAAGGGACAGCAATTATTATATGTGGCAAAGGATTATAGGATTCAGATTAGGGGATTGATGTTTACAGCCATATTAATTGCCTCATTAGGTGCAATTATGGATGTTGCCATGTCTATCTCATCCGCAACCTTTGAGCTTTATAAAACCGATCCAAAACGCAGTAAAGGAGAACTCTTTAAATCTGCTATGAATATAGGGAAGGATATAATGGGAACGATGTCCAATACATTGATTCTTGCCTTTGTAGGAAGCTCATTAAATACCATAATGTTGATATGGGGTTTTCAAATGAAGCATAAACAATTTATGAATATACCATCAATTGGAACTGAGGTTATACAGGGATTGGCAGGGAGTATAGGAATAATATTGACTGTGCCAATAACAGCAGCCATGGCAGTAGCATTGCTAAAAAAAGAAAAAATGGTTTCAAAAAATATAAGCAGATAGGCTACATTTCCCCTATCTGCCTCAGATTGTTGACAAAGTCAACAAGATGTCAGGCAGTTGAGAAATTTGAAGTTCGAGGCGTGCTGAAACCCAGAGGCCGTAGCGTATACAGACATACGTAAGGGTTCTGGGTTGAAGCAACAACGAAGAAATTCGGATTTGTCAACAGCTTGAAGCAGATAGGGTACATTTCCCCTATCTGCTTTTAAAAATGTGGATTATATTAATTTGAAGGAACTATCAATTTTTGATTTGGGAAAATTAAGTTAACATTTTTTAGATTATTTAGTTCAGCCAGTTTGTTCAAAGTGGTATTGAATTTTCTAGCTATTTTCCAAAGTACATCTCCGGCTTTAACAATATATGTTGTAGTTTGCTGTACAGGAGCTTTTTCCGGGGTAATCATATCAGTAACTGCTTCACCAGGTACGGCTTCTGGGGTTGGCTTGGTAGGAGCTGCTAATCTACCTTCATCCAATAGCTGGTTATAATTTAATGCTATTACATTTAAAGTTCTTCCATCCTCAGAAGTAGGAATTTTAATCTCGCCATTTCTGACTTTTTCAAATACAATCTCTTGTTTTTCTTTGTCAAAATTGGTTCCAGTTATTTTCCAGTTATTATCTACCTTAGGGGATATTTCTCCTTTTTGTTCTTCCTTAGCATATTTTATTATTAAATCCCTGATTCGACCTGCATCCTGTAATTTTTCATATGAGTCATAATACTTATCTGCATCGTTTACCCATCCATTTTTAGCAAGTGTTCCATATCTGTAGTTATTTACAGCTAATTTATAGATTTTAGCTTCGTCAAGGGGCTTACCTGCAATTAAAATATTCTCAACACGATTGCCTGCTTCCTTAGATATGTTTATATCATAGGTCATGCCAGAGAACATGTCATAATTATAACCACGGATTTCTGGATTGAAGCTTACTGTTACATCTCCATCCTTATATGTATTGTAGTAGCTTGCTGACCATTCCATATATTTTTTAAGATTCTCACCTGTTATGTTGACTCCAACTAAGGTATTTGCATATTTGTAGATAAATGCAACATCCTTATTCTTAAATTCACCTTGGGGTAAATTAGAACCAAAGTTGAAAAGTGCAGCAGAGCTTATTTCAGATTTTGCATAAAACATTTGAACCTCATTTATCAAATCAATTACAGCAGTATCTTCTATTTGTGCAGTCGGCATAGTGGTAATATCAGAACTTCCTGTTATGTAATCCGGTCTTTCAATAAAGTCCTTTGTTATCTTGCCAACAATCTGATTTGCATTGGTAACAGATTCTTTATGTACATATTCAAACTTATCTAATATTTCTTGATTTGCTTCTATTTCCTTGGTTTCTATATTCTCAGTATCCACACTTTCAACTTCCCATTTATCTCCATTTTTAGAAAGTTGTATTTCAGCCTTTGCTAAAGCCCATCCATATTTGCCAGGCTCTATGATCTTTACACCATTAACTTCTTCATTTACCTTAGCATGGGCATGACCTATGAAAAGAGCATCAAATTCAGGACATGTCTGGGCGATATCCTTTGCACCAGTAGATCCATATTGGCCATCCTTGCCTAAGTGGAAAGCTCCAATTAGAACATCATATTTGCCTTCTAGCTCCTTTATAACCTTCTGGGCTTCCTTGAGTGGATCTGTGAAGCTTAGCCCTGCAAAGTGTTCTGGGGCACTGGCCTCCCAAGTAGGCACATGGGGAGGGATTAAGCCAACGATAGCTACACGTATGCCATCCTTTTCTATTATAGTATATGGCTTTACAAATCTAGTACCATCTTCTTTATAAATATTTGCTGCTAATACTGAGTTTTTGAAGGCCTCAATGTTTCGATCAAGAAATGATTTTTCAAAATTGAATTCATGATTACCTAATGTCCACACATCATATTCCATAGCATTCATGGATTCTACCATTGGATGGATTGGCAGGTCATTGAAAAGCTCTGCACTATTATCCTGAACCGTATCACCACAGTCGATAAGAATTGCCTTTGGATTTTTAGCTTTTTCTTGCTTTATTAGGGTTTGTATTTTTGCAAAGCCTGCATCGGAATCTTCACTATCAGTAGCATAATCATGAGGATAAATTCTACCATGTACATCAGTGGTTCCCAGGATGGTTATTGTAGCCTTGTTTGATTCCTCTGCATTAGCTGATACTGGGTTTATCAATAGACCTATAACCAGTACAAGCATCAAAACAACTAGTCCACTTTTTTTGTTAAAAAAATTCATCAAAAGTACCCCCTTATATAATTTTTTTTGTATCAGTTTAATTATATAATTAAACTGACACAGAATAAAGGGAAAAATAGAAAATATAGTAAAGATAGGCTATTATTACAACAATTGTGTATCTGAATGTATGCCACAACATTCTAAACATAGAGATTCAAAATGGTTTCTTTTGGCATCATTGCCCAGCTACACGTCACAAGCATTGGAAAGAATTTTATAGCTTAAAGATTAAGCCACAGCACCTTTGGTAATCATAGGGGCTGTGGTTTTTTCATACAGAAATAGGAATAAAATTTAGGAAATATTCTGTGAATATAATTAAATATTTCTATAATTATCCTAAATATATTAAATCAACAACATTAATCATATGTTTTGCAATTCTATGATGAGATATCAAATTAATTAATATAACATAAATTTCAAAAAAACATTGTAAAGAGTGTAATAAATATGTTATTATACTAAACGGAATAACATAAATACATAAATACGTCATACTAAATATAGCACAGGAGGTATAATATGACCATAAAAGTAGGAATTAATGGATTCGGAAGAATTGGTAAGAATGTACTGAAGGCGTGGTTTGAAGGTAATAGGGAAATAGAAATAGTAGCTATTAATAGTACTAGTGGGCCAGAAAAACATGCCCATATTTTCAAATACGATTCTTTATATGGAGTTTTTGGAGAAAAAGTACAATCGGATAAGGATTCAATCACTATTGGAGAAAAAAGAATTAGATTTACTTCCTTTAGAGACCCTGCTGAAATACCGTGGAAAGAAATGGGGGTTGATATAGTTATTGAGTCAACAGGAATTTTTAAAGATCGAGAAATGGCTTTAAAGCATATTCAAGCTGGTGCTAAAAAAGTAATTATTTCTGCACCTGGGATAAATGAGGATAAAACCATAGTTATGGGAGTAAATGAATATGAATATGATCATGGAAAGCATCATGTTATATCTAATGCTTCATGTACAACAAATTGCTTAGCCCCTGTTATAAAAATATTAAATGATGAGTTTGGAATAGAGAATGGATTAATAACAACCGTTCATGCATATACCTCGGATCAAAGGTTATTGGATTTACCCCATAGGGATAAAAGAAGATCAAGGGCAGCGGCACAATCCATTATACCAACTACAACTGGAGCAGCAAAGGCTATTGCAAAGGTTATTCCGAATATGGAAGGAAAACTAAATGGTATGGCAATGAGAGTACCTACCCCAGTGGTATCCGTTGTAGATTTGGTAGCAAATTTAAATACGAATGTAACCGTAGAAGCTGTAAACTCAAAGTTAAAAGAAGTGTCTGAAACTTACTTAAGGGAAATATTAGGGTATTGTGAAGAACCATTAGTTTCCATAGACTTTAAAAAGGATTCAAGATCTTCAATAGTAGATGCTTTATCTACGATGCAAATAGGAGAAAAAACCATTAAGGTAATCTCATGGTATGATAATGAATGGGGTTATTCAAATAGAATTATAGATTTGGCAGCTTATATTGCTAAATTTATGTAGATGATCAAGGGGTTAAGTAAAAAGTAAGAGTTATGAACTTCCCCATATATTAAGCCCTTCACATACAAAGCTAAATGTTGTGAGGGGCTTATATTGAAAAGATAATTTATATATATATGATTTTTTTGATGCTTGATAAAAGGATTAGATGTTTTTCTGCTTTTTATATGATTTTATTAATATTTTCTCAATTTCTTCAGCCGGTAAAGGCTTACATAACAAATAGCCCTGACCAATAAAAACACTATTTTCCTTCAAATAAAGCTCTTGTTCTGGAGTTTCTATACCTTCGGCAATCACATTAAGTTTTAAATTTTTTCCAATATCAATGATAGTATTAACAATTGCTGCTGTATTCATATCAATCATAATACCATTTATAAAGGATTGATCAATTTTAAGGGTATCTATGGGCAAATGTTGTAGGATACTTAGGGATGAATACCCAGTACCAAAATCATCGATTGACAGCTGAACCCCAATTGTTTTTAGGGTATTTAACACAACAGTTAGTTCTTCTATATTTTGCATAATACTTTCCGTAATTTCTAATTCCAGATATTTTGAATCAATCTTTGTATCTTTTAAAACTTTTTCTATAGTTTCTATGAAGTTATTGTGCTGAAACTGTAGAGCTGAAATATTAACTGCTATATGTATTGAAGGAAAGCCAGCTTCATGCCAGATTTTGTTTTGTCTGCACGCAGTTTTTAAAACCCATTTACCTATATCTATTATAAGCCCAATTTCTTCAGCTAATGGAATAAATTCGTTGGGAGGAATTAATCCAAATTGTGGATGATTCCAGCGAATCAATGCTTCCATACCTAAGATTTCATGTGTATTCAAGTCAAATTGAGGCTGATAATAGAGTATAAATTCATCATTATCCAAGGCTCTTCTTAGCCCATTTTCTAAATCCATTTTTCGAGATATTTTTTCACTTAGCTTTGTATTATAAAACTTAAAACTATTTTTACCACTTTCTTTAGCAGAGTACATGGCCATATCTGCACATTTGATCAGTGATTCTACATCATATCCATCCGTGGGATATAGACTGATTCCAATGCTAGGGGATGTAAAAATCTCATGTCCGTTAACCGTGAAAGGATAAGTAAATTCATCAATTATTCTTTGTGCAATTTTTGATATTTTCTTTTGATTTACATCTTCTAGCAAAATAATAAATTCGTCACCACCTTGACGACAAACATTATCACCTTTACGTACACATTTAGTCAATCTCTTTGCTACAAGCTGCAAAACAATATCTCCAAAGGAATGACCTAATGTGTCATTAATTATTTTAAATCTATCTAAATCAATAAACATAATGGCAATTTTTTGATTTCTATTATCCTTATTATTTAATAATTGCACTAGATAATTATTCAGAAAATATCTATTAGGTAAACCGGTTAATGCATCATGATAGGCCAAATATTTTATTTTTTTTTCCGCTTTTTTGCGATCGGATATATCTTGAACTATCACCAATATTTCTGAATTACTATTATGAGAAATAGCAGCTCCTGCTGCTTCAATATCTATGACCTTTCCATTCACTCTAATTAACTGTTCTTCTATAAATTTCACAGTGCTACCCATATTTACATATTTTACATGATCTTTAGCCATTTTATGATACTTAGGATGAATAAAATCTAATAGGTTTCTACCGATTAGATTTTCGCTATTATCTTCTCCCACCAGCTTTGCAAAGGCAGTATTAGAAAATATGATTATTCCCTTGACATGTACAACAATACCATTAGGTAAAAGTTCTACTAATTTACGATATCGTTCTTCACTTTGTCGCAGTTCATTTTCTATGATAATTCTTTCATTGATTTCTTTTTCTAGCCTTGCATTGCTTTTTTCAAGTTCTTCAGTTCTTTGTCTTATTCTTTGTTCTATTTTATTATAGCTTCTTTTGAGATACTCTTCAGCTTTTTTTAGGTAAGTAATATCTATACATATAGCTTGAAATTCAACAATATTATCATTTTCATTAAATAGGCCTTGAATAGTCCATTTCTGCCAAGCCGTTTTTCCTTTAGAATCCAATACTTGATTTTCATATGTAATGCTAGGATTATCTATATTTATAGATTGTAGTTTACTTATAATATACTTATGGCGTTTTTTGGGGAGTAGATTTATAAATTTAGAACCAATTAGAACTTCTGGTTTTTTCTTGAAGTAATTAGAATAAGCTTTATTTACAAAGGTTAAGGTTGTATCTGGAAGGAATCTACAAATTAGCTCAGCTATATTGTTAATAATAGAATAGTATTGCTGGTCATTAATTTTATCCATATGATTATAAACAGATTTCATCTAACCACCTTCCTAGACTCTCTATATTAACTCTTATTGAATCTCTATAAAGTATGTTTTATATGTGGATTAAATATTATCATTGTTTTAATAACAAAGTTCGACATGGATTTGCAAATACCTTCTTTTTTGGTAATTTCTCTTAAAGCTATTTAGTATGGATTATTTTTCTTAAAATTCTTTGAATGGTATATTTTTATATGATCCTATAATATTGATGGAAAATCTAAAACTTTGCTAGGTTTTTTGTTTATAAAACATTTATAGAGGGCTTAGGGTAAATCTTGATTTATACATATTTTTAAACATTTCATGGATAATCTAGGATAATAGTTATTGACATATGCCAAAAATGGAGTATAATGATAATCGAAAAGGTCATATACCCAAAATATAGTATCTTGAGATTTATTCACCATAATTTTAAAAAGAAATTTTGGAAGGGGTATTTGCTATTATGTCAAATATACATAAATTTAAATATAAGGACGACTATTTTGTACTAGATGTAAACTCTGGGGCGATTCATGTTCTAGATAAAATTGTTTATGATATGATTGATGAAGAAAACTTTAAGAATAAAGAGTATTATATAAATAAATTTGAAACGAAAATAAATAAAGATACTATAGATGAATGTTATGGGGAATTAAAGGAACTTAAGGAAAAAGGACAACTTTATTCTAAAGATATTAATCCAAATATTATTGAAAACTATGAAAACTCACCTAATTATATAAAATCCATTTGTTTAAATATTGCCCATGATTGTAATTTGATTTGCAAATACTGCTTTGCAGATGGTGAGGGCTACGATCAGCAGAAAAAGCTAATGCCCATAGAGGTAGCTAAAAAAAGTATAGATTTTCTAATAGAGAAATCAGGGAATAGGAAGAATGTAGAGGTCGATTTTTTCGGTGGAGAACCTCTTTTAAATATGGACGTTGTAAAAAAGACAGTTAAATATGCTAGAAGTATGGAGAATAAATATAATAAAAGGTTTAGATTTACAATAACTACCAATGCCACACTTCTTAATGAAGAAATCATGGATTATTTGGATAACAATATGATTAACATTGTTTTGAGTATTGATGGAAGAAAGACAGTAAATGACAGTATAAGAGTTACCAAAGGTCATGGTGGAAGCTATGATAGGATTCTTCCTAACATTCAAAAAATGGTTGAGAAAAGACATAAATCTAAAAAGCAATATTATATAAGAGGAACTTTTACAGCTAATAATCTGGATTTTTATGAAGATATAAAACACTTTATTGACCTAGGCTTCAAAGAAATTTCTATTGAACCAGTGGTACTACCCGATGACAATGAATTAGCAATTAAGGAAGAACATTTAGAAGAAATATACAAGCAATATGATAAAATATGCAGCGAATTATCTAAAAGCGATGATGTAATCTTCTACCATTTTAATATGGATATCAATGGGGGGCCCTGCATCTATAAAAGAATTTCTGGGTGTGGAGCTAGCTTTGATTATGTTGCAGTCACTCCAGATGGAGACATATATCCATGTCATCAATTTGTAGGAAATGAAGATTTTCATCTAGGAAATGTATTTGAAGGTGAAGTAAATCAAGGAATAGCTTCTTTATTTAAGGAAGCACATGTATATAATAAGCCTGAATGTAGAAATTGTTGGGCAAGATTTTTTTGTAGTGGAGGATGTCAAGCAAACCATTATAATTTCAATGGAGATTTTAAGGTTCCTTATAAAATAGCATGTGAAATGCAAAAAAAGAGAATTGAATGTGCAATTGCATTGCAATATTATAGGATTCATAATATTGCGAAGTAAAATATAATGTATAGATTTCCTAAAGTTAAACTTAATTTATACATCTCAAAATATCAGATGTTTCTAAGGAGTTTTGATGTGTATAAATTAACTGTTTAACTGGAATATCTATAGGAGGAGAGAAAAATCATGGAAAACAGCTTATCTAAAGAATTAAAAATAGCTTTCCCTACAAATGATGGAGAAAGTGTAGAGGAGCATTTTGGACATTGTAAGAAATTTGCAATATATACTGTTAAGGATAATGGGGTTACATCTAAGGAATATTTGGATGCTCCAAAGCATGAACCAGGAGTATTGCCTAAGTTTTTAGGAGATCATGGGGCTACAACTATCATTACCGGTGGAATGGGACAAATGGCAGTTGGGTTATTTAAAAATCAAGGTATTGATGTTATACTTGGAGCCGTAGGAAGGATCGAAGATAATCTTAATGAGTATCTAGGTGGAGAATTGCATTCAAAGGGTTCTGCCTGTGAACATCATCATCATGAATAAAAATCTAGGCATTAAAAACTAAAGATATTTCAATTGATAAATTAATAATCGGCAAAATACAGGGGCAAATTTTGCCCCTGTAATTATTGGAAGTAAAAGAGGAGGAGTAAAATATGAAAATAGCAGTTTGTTCAAAGAACGAAGGACTAAAGGCATTGGTCGATGAAAGATTTGGGAGATCGGATAAATTTGTAATATGGGATATGGAAACAAAGGATGTAGAAACAATTGAAAATAGTGCTAAGAATGAAGGCCATGGAGCTGGTGGACAAGCAGTCAGAAGTCTATATAAACATGGAGTTGAAGCCGTAATTGTTCCAGAATTGGGACCTAAGGCTAAAGACGCATTAAAGGCATTTGAAATAAAAGCGTATAGTTTAGGAGAAAGTAAAACTGTAGAGGAAGCAATAAAAAAATATGAAAGTGGAGATTTAAAGGAATTAAAGATTGATGTGGAAAATGAACAAGGTGGATTGAGAAGAGCATAATACAATTAAAGAGGAGATAAATATATGAAGATTGTAGTTTTAAGCGGAAAAGGTGGAACTGGGAAGACTACAATATCCACAAATTTAGCTATAAATATGCAAAATGCTGTATTGATAGATACTGATGTGGAAGAACCAAATAGTCATATTTTTTTGAAGCCCCATATAGAAGACACTATTTCAGTTACAAAGGAATATCCAAGGGTGACTGAACAGTGTATATTATGTGGGAAATGTGGGGACTTTTGTAGATATAATGCCATATTACCTGGGAGAAATAAAGTATTGATATTTAAAGAAATGTGCCATGACTGTGGAGGCTGCCAGCTAGTATGTCCTACCAATGCAATAGAATATATAAGTAGGGGAATAGGAAATATATACTCTGGAGCTTCTGAATATGGTGTCAATATGAAATATGGAGATTTAGATGTTGGGGAAGTATCGGGAGTAAAGATAATTGAAAAGCTAAAGGAATTAGTTAAAGATGAAGAAATGGTTATCATCGATGCTCCACCTGGAACATCATGTTCAACTGTCGCTGCTGCCACGGATGCAGACTATGCAATAATAGTATCTGAACCCACACCATTCGGTGTAAGCGATATGAAGATGGTGGTTGAAATGCTAAGAAATATGAATATTCCCTTTGGGGTGGTAGTTAATAAAGTAGGACTGGGAGATGAAGAAATTTATAGATATTGTGACGAGGAGAACATAGAAATATTGCAGGAGATACCCTTTGATAGAGAAATAGCTAAATTATATGCTTCCGGGAATATTTTAAGTAACGAGCTTCAATCATATAAAGAAAAATTTGAAGCTATTTTAAAGAAGATAAAGTATAGAAATCGCAATAAATCTTTTATATTTTGATTCCTTGAAAAGCATTGAAGCTTTGGCTATTCAAAAAATCAAAATATGGATTTATAAGTGCGTTCCATATAATATATTCTTTTTTAGGAAAGGAAAAGTTTGAATATGAATATAAATGAAATCGTAGTCATATCGGGTAAAGGTGGTACAGGAAAGACGACTTTGGTTTCTTCAATGATACCTTTTCTTAGGGACTTGGTCATTGCAGATTGTGATGTTGATGCTCCGGACCTTAATATTCTATTTGGTGATGATATAAAAGCAGAAAAAGATTTTGTAGGCTTACAAAGAGCAGTAATCAACAAGGATATCTGTATTGCTTGTGGGGAATGTCATAAAAAATGTAAGTTTAATGCCATAGATGAAGACATCATAGTAGATACTATTAAGTGTGAAGGCTGTGGAGTATGTGAATATGTCTGTCCCGTAAATGCAATAGATATGAAGGATTCCGTTGTGGGAAAAATATTTGTATCTAATACACAATATGGGGATATGGTGCATGCCAGACTAATTCCCGGAGAAGAGACCTCAGGTAAACTTGTTGCGGAGGTTAGAAAAAAAGCTAAAAAAATTGCTGAAGAAAAGAACATGAAAAATATTATTATAGATGGTTCGCCGGGAATAGCATGTAATGTAATATCTTCCTTAACAGGAGTAAATCAAGTGATTATCGTTATAGAGCCAACTTTATCTGGCCTTCATGATCTAAGGAAGGTACACGAAATGGTAAAGCGATTCAGACTGAAGGAGTATATTGTAATAAATAAATATGATATATCTGAGGATGAATTAAAGGGGATTGAAGACTATTGCAATGAAGAGAATTTAGAAGTTATTTTAAAGATACCATTCAATAAAAAGCTCGTTGAAGCCATTACAAAAAAAACAGTACCATCTTTATATGTAAGTGGGTTTTTTGAGAATATTGGATTTGATAAATTTCTAAATATACTGAATATTAATTAAAGTTTTTATTTAAATCCCTATAAATACGAGATTAAAATAAAATTTGAAACTGAAGTGTAACCCTTAGGTTATATTTCAGTTTTTTTATTGTTTAGGAACCCAAACATTTTTGTAAGAAATTGCATATCTGAAACAGAGTAAAATAAAGTGTAACTTTTGATAACAGTTTTTATGTATTTTGTATCTGAAATGGATTCTCTTTAGGATTTATATCAGAAGAATTTTTGGGTAAGTTTATGGTGCCAAAAGTTTTTTATTCAGTATAAATTAATTATTAATCTGGGATTTATATGGCTATCCATTTAGTTTAAAAATTAACTAAATGGATAGCTTTTTTATGAAAATTGCAAAATTACACTTCGAAAATCCACAGAAAATGTCGAAAAACATATTCTAAACGTGTTTGAAAAGAAAAATAAATCACGCTATATATGAGTAGTATCAAAGGTTTTAGAAAATATACTTTTTCAACTCGTTGAAAAAAACGAAAATACTGACAATTGACTAAAAATGAAGTAAAGTATTAGTTAAGGATACAAGGAGGGAGAACAAATGACATTATATTCTAAAGAACTAGAACAAAAATTAATTGAGTCCAGAAGGGATTTTCATAAATATGCTGAAGTGAAATGGACAGAATTTAGAACATCTAGTAAGGTTGCACAGAGACTTCAAGAATTGGGTATGGAAGTAAAAATGGGACTTGATATCGCTGAAAAGGGATTTCAATTTAGTTACCCATCACAGGAAGATATTGAAAAAGAGATTCAACGAGCTATTAGCCAAGGGGCTAAAAAGGAGCTTGTTGAGCAAATGCATGGTATAACCGGGGTTGTAGGTATTATAGATACAAAAAAAGAAGGACCTACTATAGCATTTAGATTTGATATGGATGCATTGCCAAATTTCGAGTCTGATGAAGGCAAACATTTTCCTAAAGTAAATGGATTTAGATCAGTTAATGAAGGATATTGTCATGCCTGTGGACATGATGGACATACTGCCATAGGTCTTGGGGTAGCAGAAGTATTGATGTCAATAAAGGATACGTTAACAGGTAAGATAAAACTGATTTTTCAACCGGCTGAGGAAGGCGGAGGTGGTGCCAGGGGTATCGTAGAAAAAGGTTTATTAGACGATGTGGACTATTTCTTTGCTGGTCATGTAGGATTAACTAAACTGGACGGTCTTCCATTAAAATCAAAGGGTATTATCTGTGGGGTAAAGGATTTCCTAGATATTAGAAGATATAATATCACATATATAGGAAAAGCTGCACATCCTTGTGGAGATCCCCATGTGGGCAAAAATGCTTTGCTTGCTGCTAGTGCAGCTTCCCTCAATATCCATGCCATTGCACCCCATAGTCAAGGCATGATGCGTGTAAATGTAGGGGTTTTAAAAGCAGGGGTGTCAAGAAATACCATCGCTCCAAATGCCTATTTAGAGGTTGAAGTAAGGGGTGAGAATGACACGGTTGCCGATTATGGTGAAGATAAAATGCTATCCATCATAAAAGGAGCGGCTTCCCTTTATCAATTAGAGTGTGATATACATCATGTGGGTAGTACGCCTTCTGCTGAAAGCGATGATGAAGCTATAGAATTAGTGATGAATTGTGCCAAAGAAATACCTTGGTTTGAAGAATTTGAACCCGTTGGAAGTGTAGGGGGAACAGATGATGCATCGGATATGATTAGAAGAGTGCAAGCAAATGGAGGAATAGGTACTTATATAGGTTTAGGAGCAGATTTTGCAGCTGGATTTCACCAGAGTTCATTTGATTTTGATGAGTCTGTTATGCTGCCATCGGTGGAGCTTTTTGTAAAACTGATACAGCAGCTTCAGAATAAATAATAAATAAAAAGGAGGATTTTATGTCTAAAGTAGCTGTTAGTAAAAAGAGATCACGCTTTGACAGATTTATTGATGGTGTAGAGAAAGTAGGTAATAAGTTACCACACCCGTTCTGGTTATTTGTTTCTTTGTCAATCATTATAATGGTATTATCTTTTGTTATGTCTAAAGCAGGTGTTGAGGTAACATACTTAAAAGCTTCTAAAATCGCTACTGAAGCTCCAACTCAAGTAACGGTTGCAGTTAACAATCTATTAAGTAAAGCAAACATTCAAAGTTTATTTACTAATTTTACTGGCACTTATTCTGGTTTTGCACCTTTGGGCCTTGTAATGATCATGATGCTTGGTGTAGGTATGCTAGAACAAACAGGCATGCTGTCAGCGCTAATCAGAAAGACCATATTAGGAGCCCCAGCGTCAATGTTAATTCTGGTTATTGCATTGGTAGGGGTTAATGCAAACTTAGCCTCAGATGCAGGTGTAATTGTTGTTCCAGCCGTAGCGGGAGCAGTCTTTAAATCCCTAGGGATTAATCCTTGGATAGGGGTTATATCAGGCTATGTTGCTGCAAATGGTGGTTTTAGTGCGAATGTCTTTATTGCGGGAACGGATGCTCTTTTAGCAGGTATAACTGAATCTGTAACAACGGGCTTGGGAATTGATGCACCGGTTCATCCAATGATGAACTACTATTTCATGGCAGCATCATGTCTAATAATAGTAGGATCAACGGTTCTAGTAACAAAGTATTATACAGCTAAAAAGCTTGGGGGAACACAAATAACCCTTGATGATAGTCAATTAGAAGAACACAAGGTTACAGAAGAAGAGAAAAAAGGTTTAAAATATGCGGGTATTGCAGCGATTGCTTTTATATTAGTTATATTAGCTTTAACGTTACCGCAGAATGCATTGTTTAGAAATGCTGATGGAGGATTACTACCGAAATCTCCTCTACTAAGCAGTATTGTCAGTATATTATTCTTTTTCTTCTTTACTCTAGCAATGGCTTATGGAAAAGGCTCTGGTAGTATAAAATCTATGGATGATGTACCAAAGTATATGAAGGAAGGGGTTTCTAATGCATTAGGATTTATGGTTATAGCCCTTCCAGCGTCCATCTTTATTAGTTTATTTAGTGCAAGTAAAATTTCTACAATAATAGGTGTTTTAGGTGGAGAAGTACTAAATTCCCTTAGTATTTCAGGATATCCTTTATTAGTTGGATTTGTTCTAATTTGTACTCTTATGAACCTATTCATTACAAGTGGTTCAGCAAAATGGTTGATAATATCACCGGTATTTGTACCAATGTTTGCTAGACTAGGATTTTCTCCTGCATTAACTCAAGCTACCTATAGAATTGCAGATACCTGTACAAATATTATCTCTCCAATAGATTATTATGTACCAGTTATCATGGGATTATTGGCAATGTACAATACGGACCCAGATAGAAAAGTTGGATTAGGAACAGTTATATCTCTTTGTTTACCATATAGTATAGCTTATATGATTGGATTATTAGCATTACTATTTGTTTGGTATATGTTAGGTATAAACCTTGGACCAGGAGTATCTATGTTTATGTAATATAATAACAATTACTTCTGTTTTGATCAACTAAAAAGGGGCTGGCTCAAAGGATCATTTCTTGAGTTCAGCCCCTTATAATTGGGTTTTTAAATTATAGGAACTCCAGTAAAAACCTTAATTTAAACCCTATATATCTGGACAGTTTAATATACCTATAGGAGTTTTATAGCACTGAATAAAGAGTCTAAGGTATTCATTATATCTGTTTTCAATGTCGGACAGTTCCTTTACATCAGTTGTTGTTAAGGATTTTTTTATGAGAGTATAAAAAATACTATCCATAAGCTCTATGATTTTATCACGGCTTTTGGCCTTTATATGTCCGTGGGAAATACATAGTTCCAAAGTAGGTACGGATGTAATACCATTTTTTCTTATTATTGGAAAAGTAGAGTATTCTCTTATATGACCATCAGGATAAATCTCATAATAAATCTTTAAAACTTCATCAAGTTCTATAGCATCATTTAATATTAATGCTTGAAATTGCTGTGGATACTTGATAACAAATTTTATGAATGTATCAAATGTTTTAAGAAATAAATCGATACTGTTAACATAGTTTTGTCTGATATGCCAAAGCTCTTTGAAAAATTGACTTAGATATTTAAGTGCTACAAAGGTCAATAGGGTATCAAAATTAGAAAAATAATAATAGATTGTTGAACTATTGTAGTTTGTTTTCGATGCCAAATTTCGCACAGTTATAGCATTGAATCCCTCTTCCTGTGCCATTTGAAAAGCGGTGTCAATAAATTGCCGCATCATATTAATTCTTTTTGTATTTTGTTTTTCACCCAATATTATCACCTACAAATTTATTTAAACAATTTAATTATATTATATATTATGTTATTATTCTATATATATAAGGCATTAAATTTTGAAAATATAAAAATAATAATATTATTAAACCTAGGGTATTTAAAACATTTTTATAAAGGAGGGTATAATGAAAAATTTTAAGATTGATTATAAAGAACTGACAAAAAAATTAGAAACAGTAGGCAATAAAATACCCCATCCCTTCTGGTTGTTTACCATATTGACACTAGTAACTTTTATGTTGTCTTTTATATTATCGGGTAAGGAAACTTATTTTATTGATAATTCTAATGTTATAAATACACAAATAACAAATTTAATGGATGCAAAATATTTTATGAGTCTGATTGGCAACCTAGATGAAGTATTTATGTACTTTAAGCCATTGTCAGTTGTTATATTGATTCTTATGGGGATAAGTGTTTTTCAGGGTTCTGGAGCCATATCTGCTATTATAAGAGGTGCATCCACAAGAATCCCTATCAAGTTTATGATTGTTTTTGCAGCATTTATAGGAGTAAATAGTAATATCGCATCGGATGTAGGTGTCATAGTGATTCCAACATTATTTGCAGCACTTTTCCAATCCTTGAACTTTAATCCTTGGGTGGGTATTATTGTTGGTTATGCATCAGTTAATGGAGGATTCACCTTAAATATGTTCATAGCAGGAACAGATGTTATACTTTCTGAAATCACTAACTCTGTTCTTAGTGGATTCGGCACAGATCATATTATCAATCCATTTAGCAATTGGTATTTTATGTTTGTTGGTTCCTTTGTAATTATTGTCCTTACTGTAATTGTTACGGAAAAATACACAAAAAGAATTTTATTAGCTCCAGAAAATGATATTAATGTATCATATACTGATAATAATAGATTGAGTAATGGAGAAAAAAGGGGTTTAAAATATTTACTTTATGCCAATATATTATATTTCACAGTACTTTTAGTATTTATTAATTATTATAACAAATCCCAGGGGATCACAGGACTAAATATAGAGCTTTTTATGGATAATATTGTAGGAATTCTTTTCTTCTATTTTACATTTACAGGCTTAGTATTTGGCATGGCCTGTGGAAGTATAAAAAAGATAGACATGGTGCCCGAGGTTCTTGCCAATGGAATCATTGGGGCAAAGACTTTTATAGTAACTGCTTTACCTGCCTCAGTTTTTGTAAAAGTATTGGTAGACAGTAACTTAGGCTCGTGGATGGGAATTGTTGTTTCAGATTTTTTACTAAAAATCCATATGACGCCTCTGATTCTTTTAATATCTTTTATGATTATCGTTGCACTTTTAAATTTAGCAATATCTAGCTCATCGGTGAAATGGCTTTTTATAGCACCTATAGCTATACCCATATTTAATAAGATGAATATTGCACCGGAGCTTGTACAACTGGCCTATAGAATAGGAGATACAGTAACCAATTGTATTTCTCCAACGGATTATTACTTGCCTATTATTATTAGTCTTTTAGATATGTATAAATCAGACAACAATACAAAGGTGGGGATAGGAACAATTATTTTCCTATGTCTTCCCTATACAATTGCTTATTTCATAGGCTTAGCCATTCTATTCGCAATATGGTATATATTTGCACTACCAGTTGGATTCTAGAAGCATAAAAAGCATGATATATTTGAGAAGAAAATCCTTAAAGCTATACAAGCAAATATGCTTATATCTTAAGGAATTCAATCAAGGATGATATTCCCATATTAGGCTTAGCTAAGTAAGAGTTATGGAAATTCATCATACTAATAGACTATCTCAAAAAATTCTATAGGATAATTTAATAGGACATAAAACACCAAATATTGTTAATATATAATATTTGTGTATTGAAGAAACCAGTTAATACTGTTATAATTAACTTGACATTATTAAATTAATATTGTTGACATAAATTAAAAACCTATGGCAGATACCCTTGGGGGTAGCAAAAAATATGTTTTTAAAAGATAATTAGGATTTTGGATTTGACCACGAAGGCTTGACTCTTATGAAGAGAGGATTTTTTTGTGGTCTTTATTATATTAGTTGATTAAATTGCATAATTACTTTTTATAAAAATCATCTATAGGGATTTTAGTATAGACTTTAACTTATACTATGAAAACCCTATATTATACATATAAGAAATTTGTATAATTACAACTGTTGCAAGTGCAGGTGTGTTATGTCATGGTATTATAAGGACTAGGAAATTATTTAATGAAAAACAAATATCTGTTCTCGAAATCGATAAGGTGGTGTACTTCAATGGTAAAAAGAATTGCTATTATAGATGGAAAGGGTGGAGGTATTGGAAAAGTATTAACAGAAAAGATCCGAAGGGCTTATATGGATGATATAGAAATATGGGTTTTTGGTACGAATACGGCTGCAACAACCCTTATGCTAAATGCTGGAGCGGATGATGGTGCTACGGGAGAAAATGCTATTGTTACAAGTATTAATAAGGTGGATTTTGTCATTAGTTCATTGAGTTTAGTAATGCCCAATGCTTTACTGGGGGAGGTAACCCCAAAAATCGCTGAGGCAGTATCTTCATGTTCTCCACCTAAAATATTGCTACCCTTATCTAGAGGGAATATTCATTTGGTGGGGGCAAAACCAGGACCTTTACCCCATCTGGTAGACGAAGTTGTTAGATATTTGAAAGAAGTAATATAGAGGAGGAGAAAATATGTGTGAAGCAGATGTTTATTTAAAAGTAGATGAAAAAAATGAATTGTTTTTAGATAGAGTAGACAAAGTGATTATACGTGAGGATGAAATTTATCTAGAAAACATTTTTGGACAGCGTAGAATTACAAAGGGAAAGATTGTAGAAATGGCTTTAGTTGAGCATAAGATTATTCTGGAGAAAAGTTAACTAGACATATAAAAAAAATAAACAAGTTAGGGTACGAGTAAGATGACATGTTTATTTTTGAATCTTCTCCAGGAGGCTATTGTTTTTTAGTTATTAAGACTACATTTCCATTGTAAATTTGTAATACAGGGGCAGACTTACTTTAAAGTTTAAAGTAAGTCTGCCCCTGTATTTTCATGTAAAGCAAATTGTTATATTGACAGGGGGATGATAGAGGGATATAATTTTAACATAATAGATTCGGCGAATTAGTTATGCAAAATTTGTAGGGGGAGGTATTTTTATGTCTAATGTTTACAAAAAGTTGTTTGAACCAATTTCCATTGGTAAATTAAAGTTGAAAAATCGTACTTCAATGGCACCTATGGGATTGGTAGGTTATTCAGATTCTGCTGGCGGATTCAATGAAGAGGCCCAAGATTATTATATCGAAAGGGCAAAAGGTGGAGTAGGCTTGATTATAACTGGTATCTGTGTAGTTAATCACGATGAGGTTATGGAACAGGGACTGCCATGTCCCACATTAAATCCACTGATTTTCAACATGACTACGGCACCAATGAACGATAGGATACATGCCTATGATTCTAAGATTCTTTTACAGATCACAGGAGGACTTGGACGCTCAGCTATTCCTAATTTTATCAAGAAGGCATATGCTCCTTCGGAAAATACTAACCGCTTTGATCCCACAATTACCCATCGTGAGATGACTAAGGAAGAGATCAAGGGGTTGATCCAGGATTTTGTGAAGAGTGCCGCTGTTGCAAAGCAATCAGGCTTTGATGGTGTGGAAATACACGCAGTTCATGAGGGATATCTTTTGGATCAATTTGCTACTTCCTGTTACAACAAGCGTAGTGATGAATACGGAGGGGATTTGAGGGGGCGTCTGAAAATTACTACGGATATTGTCAAGGGGATAAAAGCAGTATGTGGTGCGGATTTTCCTGTATCCCTACGCTTCAGTGTAAAGAGTTTCATGAAGGGACTTAGGCAGGGGGCACTACCCGGTGAGGAGTTCTCTGAATTTGGAAAGGATTATGAGGAAGGGATTGAATCCGCTAAAATCCTTGTGGAAGCAGGATATGATATGCTGAATGTAGATGCTGGTACATATGATTCGTGGTACTGGAATCATCCTCCTATGTATTTTGAAAAAGGGATGTATCGTGAGTTTGGTCGCAGGGTCAAGGAAGCCGTTGATGTACCAGTAATCCTTGCAGGTCGCATGGATGATCCTGAGATAGCGATGGATGCCTTAAATGGTTGTTGTGATATTGTATCCTATGGACGTCCCCTTCTTGCAGACCCATACCTAGTGGAGAAAATTCAAACAGGACATCTTGAGGATATTCGGCCTTGTTTATCTTGTCATGATGGATGCATGGGACGTATTGCCCACGGATTGCCTCTCTCATGTGCAGTGAATCCTGCCTGTGGACGGGAAGTAAAATACGGACTTTCTCCCGCTACAAAAAAGAAAAATGTTCTCATAGTAGGAGGCGGTTTAGCTGGCTTGGAAAGTGCCCGTGTTTGTGGGGTGCGTGGTCATGATGTAACATTGGTAGAAGCATCGGATAAACTTGGTGGGAATATTATTCCTGGGAGTGTGCCGGATTTTAAGGAAGACGATCGTAGACTCATTAAGTGGTATGAAACACAGCTGCGTAAGCTGGGAGTTGAAATAAGGATGAATACAAGGGTAGATGGAGATTTTGTAAAGAACTTTGATGCCCATGCTGTAATCACCGCTACGGGTTCAAAACCCATTATGCTAAACCTCGGAGATGAAAACCATATTGTGTCAGCCGTTGATGTTCTTATGGGCAAGGAAACTGTGGGAGAAAAAATCGTTGTTGTAGGTGGGGGATTGGTTGGTTGTGAGACTGCTTTGTGGTTAGCCCAGCGGGGAAAGCAAGTATCAGTTGTCGAGATGATGCCGGATATTCTAGGGGGCCCACATGGAATGCCCTTCATGAACTACGACATGCTCAAGGATTTATTAGTAGACAATAAGGTGGATATATACCGCAGTACAAAGGTAACAGATGTAAATGGAAAATATGTTTTCGTTAAAAATGCCAATGATAAACAGAAGATAGAAGCAGATACTGTTATCATCGCAATAGGCTTCACCAGTGAAACCAACTTGCAGAAAGAACTCAGAGACTTTGATGTACCTGTTTACAACATAGGAGATTCACGTAATGTAAGAAATATTATGTATGCAATATGGGATGCCTATGAGGTAGCAAGATCCATTTAATACCATAGAGTAATATGATAAATTGTCTACCGAATTCTTTGAATTAGTTCACAGGATTCGGTAGTTTTCTATTAGGACTATTTTATTTTTATGATATAATCTAAATAATATTTTGCAAAAAATTATGAAAAGAGGACAGAAATGGAGCATATGACAAGTCGGCAGTTGCAGGCCATAAGAACCAAGAAAAAGCTATTGGATGTTTCAATGGAAATGATTCAAAAGCATGGATATGATTCTGTTACAATTAATCAGATATGTGAGGCAGCAGGTGTTTCAATAGGTGCCTTTTATCATCATTTAAAAAGTAAAGCTGGAATTATTATTGAAGGATATTCCATCTGTGATGAATATTTTGAGAATGAAGTATATGGGAAATTGTCTGGAGATACTTTTTTTGAAAAGATTATTGAATATATCGGGTATCAGTCACAGTATGCTATTATGTTGGGAGTAGACCTTATAATTCAGATTTATAGGGCACAAATAACAGAAGGAACTGAGTTTTTTTTCTCCGATGAAAGGGGGCTGCCAAAGGGACTGGCTTCCCTTGTGCAAAGGGCTCAGGAAAATGGAGAACTGACAAAGGCTGTCTCGTATCAGCAGATCAGTATGGAAGTACTTGTCGTTTCCCGAGGAATCATTTATAACTGGTGTCAAAATAAAGGAAAGTATGATTTGATTCCTAAAGCAGAAGCCATGATAAGAAATTATCTTTATGTCTATCAAATGAATAAATAGCTGTAGCTATTGAAAGTTAAGGTTTTGACTGGAATGTAAATGCAATATGATTAATTCCTCTACCAAAGCCCGTAATTTTATTGATCTGGCATCTAGCTAAAAACTAGGTGCTTTATTATATTGTGAAGGTCAAAGATCTTTTTTACTCTCAAATAGGTAAATTTTATATACGAAACATATAAATTTAATATCACATAAAAATAAGTCCTATAGGAAAAAATAGTGTTTGAGGAAATTGCATAACTCTTACTTGACAGAATTGCATAATATATATGTTATGGTTCTTAAGGTTTTTTAACTATATATAGTAGATAGTTTTTGCAGAAGGTAATTATGCAATTTGCTCATTTAGTAAAAGGAAGAAAAATCCTTTTGGCATATTTATTTATGGTATCAATTCACAAAAAAACTTAAATATATCGAGGGAGGAATAATAATGGAGCTTTGGTATACACAGCCCCAGACCGATAATGTGAGATTTTCAATTAAAGTAAAGAAAGAATTGTTTAGTGGCAAAAGTCCTTATCAGCAAATCAATATATTTGATAGCAATGAAATGGGAAGATTCCTAATTATTGATGGAATTGTCATGTTGACATCAAAGGATGAATTTATATATCATGATATGATTGTTCATGTTCCAATGGCAACAAACCCCGATGTGAAAAAAGTACTTGTAATTGGTGGGGGGGATGGAGGTACGGTTAGAGAGTTAACTAGATATCCAGGAATAGAGAAAATAGATATGGTGGAGATTGACCAGATGGTTGTAGAGGCATGTCAAAAATATCTTCCCCTTACATCCAGCAAGCTAGAGGATAAAAAAGTGCAACTGCACTTTGAAGATGGTATAGAATTTGTAAGAAGATCTAAGGAAAAATATGATTTGATTATTGTGGATTCCACAGATCCAATAGGACCAGGGGAAGGGCTATTCACCATGGAATTTTATACATGCTGTTTCAATTTACTAGGTGAAGATGGTATATTGGTTAATCAATGTGAAAGCCCATTTTATGAGAAAAATGCCAAAGAGATGAGAAAAGCTGTAAAGAAAATCAAATCCCTATTTCCAATTAGTAGGGTATATCAATATAATATGCCAACCTATCCATCGGGACATTGGCTCTTTGGATTTGCATCAAAAAAATTTGATCCAATAAAGGATTTTAAACCAAAGAAATGGGAAGATCTTGGTTTGGAAACAAAATATTATAATACCCATGTACATATGGGTTCGTTCATGCTACCAACCTATGTAAAGAAAATGGTTGATAATCCGGAGTGATATTTGATGCAAGGAGGGGATCAAATGCCTCTTAAAAATACGAAAGAGGAAATTTATTCGTTTTTAATGAAATTTTGTCAGGTCAAAAGTATAACAGATTCAGAGGGCGAAAGATTAGCTCCAAAATTTATTTATGATGAATTAAAGAAACTCACATATTTTAAAGATAATCCACGGGATATTTTTTTACAGGAGATCGAAGAAGATCGACTCAAAAGATCAAATCTATGTGCCCTTGTAAGATCAAAAAAACAAACTATGAATACAATTATTTTAATGGGGCATTTCGATGTCGTGGATACCGATGTTTGCGGAAATTTAAGGGATATGGCCTTTTATCCTGAAGAATATACAAAGGAAATTGCTAAAATAGATATTCCAGCAGAGGCTATGGCGGATTTAGAATCTGGGGATTGGATATTTGGCAGAGGCGTGGCGGATATGAAAAGTGGTTTAGCAGTACAAGCTGGACTTGTTGCAGAGTTATCTGAAAATCCAGAGGAGCTAGATGTAAATATTTTATATATAGCTGTTGCAGATGAAGAGAACAATGCCTGTGGTATCCATAAGGCTCTAGAACTTGTTGAAGATATGAAGAAAAAAGGCTATGAATTCCTATGCTGTATCGACAGCGAGCCAACCATTACACAATTAGATAAGGGCTCTGGGTGGATTCATCTAGGGTCTATAGGGATGTATACACCCTTTACATTTATTCTAGGGAGAGAAACCCATGTTGGTGAGTATTTTGAAGGTTTGAGTGCAGCTTTGATTGCCTTTAAATTAGGAGGGCTTATAGAAGGTAGTGGTGAGTTTGCCGATAGCTTCAAGGATGTGGTGTATCCACCCCTTGCTTGCTTGAAAATAAAAGATTTAAAGCCTACCTACTCAGTAACGGTCATAGAGCGTATTGCAATGTACTATAATGTGCTTTTTGTTAAAAAGACCCCCGATGAAATATTGGCTGTATTAAAAAAAGCTGCAGGCTGTGCATTAGAGAAATCAATAGCAGAACAAAATATGAAAGGGGTTACCCAAGGTACACAGACTAAAGAAAAGATACTAAAGGGAAGAATAATCGAGTACAATGAACTCTTGAGCCTTGCAGCAGATCAATCAAATGAAGATATTGAAAAGATTATAGAATCCTATTTACAGACTCTTTCATCACAAATGGAACTACAGGAAAGAGGAATGATGCTTGTCAACCATTTGATCGATATAGCAAAGTTGAAGGGCCCCGCTGTTATTATTGGTTTTTTACCTCCCTATTGTCCTGCTTTATATAATGAGCGTAAGACAAAGAGAGAATTAGATATCCTAGATACCGTTGAGGAAATCATACAGGAAGCAGAAAAAACATTTTCTGTGAAAATTCATACAGCTGAGATTTATGAAGGAATATCGGATTTGAGTGAGTTTGGATTTAAGGGAAATGCAATGGATGAGCAAGCCCTTGCAGAAAACATACCAGCCTGGGGAGTGGATTTTGTTTATCCCTTCCATAGATCGAAGACCTTAAATATACCGGTTTTGAACATTGGCCCCATAGGTAAGGATGCCCATAAGCTTACAGAAAGATTATATCTCCCCTATGCACTGGAAGTTCTACCTTTCTTGTTAAAAAAGATGGTATTAGGACTTGCCAAAAAAGCAAAGAAGCAGTAATATAAATAAAAAAATCACCTGTAAAGTATTAGTTTGAGATTGTGCTTGGCTTTTAATAAGGTTGACAACAAATGAAGCGGTGGAGATGAAGAAGATGGCAAAAATACTAAAGGGAACACCTAAAAAAGATGGCTTTAGAATGCCAGGAGAATTTGAACCCCATAAAGGGTGTTGGTTAGTTTGGCCTGAAAGGACAGATAACTGGAGATTGGGGGCAAAGCCAGCTCAAAAAGCATTTGCTGAGGTAGCTGAAACAATAGCAAAATATGAAGAGGTTACAATGTGTGTATCTCAAAGACAATATGAAGCTGCACGGCAGATGCTTAGCAGTAATATTCGTGTGGTGGAAATGTCAAACGATGATTCTTGGATGAGGGATATAGGGCCTACCTTTGTTGTAAATGATAAGGGTGAAGTTAGGGGTGTAGATTGGCGGTTTAATGCATGGGGAGGCTTAGTAGACGGTTTGTATTTTCCATGGGATAAGGATGATCAGGTGGCAAGAAAGGTATGTGAGATTGAAAATATAGATTATTATTCCCTAGAGGATTTCATACTTGAAGGAGGAGCAATTCATACGGATGGTGATGGCACTGTGATTGTAACAGAAGCCTGCTTACTACATGAAAGCAGGAATCCTAAAATGACAAAGGAAGAAATAGAAAATATATTGAAGGAATATCTAGGAGTAGAAAAGGTTCTATGGCTTCCAAATGGTATTTATCTTGATGAAACCAATGAGCATGTGGATAACATTGTACATTACTGTGACCCAGGTGTATTAGTTCTTGCTTGGACCGATGACAAAAATGACCCACAGTATCCTCTTTCAAAGGCAGCATATGACTATTTGTCCAATGAAACCGATGCTAAGGGTAGAAAACTTGAAATACATAAATTACACATCCCCAATAAAGTATTGATCACTAAGGAGGAAAGTGAGGGAGTTGATATTGTAGATGGAACTCTCCCTAGAAGGGAAGGCGATAGACAAGCGGCTTCCTATGCTAATTTTTATATAGCCAATGGCGCAGTGATTTTACCTTTATTTAATGATGATGTGTACGATAAAAAAGCAATAGAAATCTTAAAAAATATTTTTCCTAAAAGAGAAGTTGTTGGCATATATGCTAGGGAAATAATTCTAGGCGGTGGAAATATTCACTGTATTACTCAGCAGCAAGTCCTAGGTAAATAATTATCAAAAACAAACTATCAAATATTTGTTGTAGATGGTACAACTATTCAAGTACCAGATTTATTCTAAAGTTGTATAATATGAAAAAAGTATGCTTTAACATGCATATCTTTTTTTAGGTGATTTTTAAATATTCTTCTAGATTTTTTCTATTATAAATTAATTTTCTTGTTTACAAGTGGAATAGGTGTAATGGATATATAAAGGAAAGCATATTAAAGAAAGAATATAATTTGTTAAGTAGACAAATAGAGAGGATAACTGGTATCAGCGAGGGGAGATTGTTTTAAAAGTATAAAAATGCTAATAACCTTGTCTATATGACACTTGAAGAACTGGAGGTATACAAATGAAAAAAGTTGTTATTGTGACAGATTTTCAGGGGCCGGTAGTTAAAGAGATAGAAAAAAATCTAAGAGAAGTTTTTAATGAAAAAATCATCATTGAAAAAGTTTATGTTAGTAAATATGAAGAAGGAAAGCAATTGGAAGGCGATTTATTGCTATTTATGTTACCTAGTCGAGTAGAACACATGCGAAATGCTTTAAGAGCAGATGCTAATATTGTAATAGTCTCTCGAACTATTAGAGAGAAAAAAGCTCTTAAGATTTTTGAAATACCAGAGGGGTCAACGGTTCTTGTTGTCAATGATTGTTATGAAAATACACTTCAGACAATTGCACTGCTATACAAATTAAGAATAAGAAATTTGAAATTATTACCCCATGATAATACAATCGATTTTTCAGATATAACTATAGCAATTACACCGGGTGAAAGTTTTCGTGTGCCAAAACATATAAAAAAAATTATTGATATAGGTAATAGATGTTTAGATTCAGCAACTATGATTAATATTGTTAATATATTAGGGATAAATGATAGAGATACGAATAAAAGGTTGTTGAAATATATAAATACAACAGCTAATTTGGAAGAAGGGATAAAAGACCAATATAGACGTTTAATTATTAGACAAGAACAATTAAATACTGTTATTGCTATTTCCCATGAAGGTGTTCTTCTTGTTTCGGAACATGGACTTGTTTTACTCCACAATGAACAAGTGAGTTGTTACTTAGAAAAATCTATTATAGATGGAGAGACACAATTGCAAAGTCTACTTGAAGGAACGGCTTTAGAGGATCAAATGGATTTTATGGATGAGCTTATTGAAATTAATGGAAAATCCTTTCTAGTTACAAAGGAGTTGGTAAGCCATATTCCAAACATGGAAGAATATGCTATTATTTTTCGTGATGTAACTTATATCAAACAGTTAGAGCAATCTATTAGGGTAAAGCTTGAATCAAAAGGGTATCGAGCAAAATATAATTTCAATGATATTGTTCATAAATCAAAAGTGATGGAACAGTGTTTGAAGAAGGCAATGCGTTTTGCGTCAAATGATTTAACGGTATTGATTGAAGGAGAAAATGGTACGGGTAAGGAACTAATTGCTCAGTCAATTCATAATCATTCTACTCGAAAACACGGTCCATTTATTGCAGTGAACTGTGCAGCTCTTCCTCAAAGTCTTTTAGAGAGTGAATTGTTTGGTTATGAAAAAGGCTCTTTTACAGGTGCTAGAAAAGAGGGGAAACGCGGTTTATTTGAACAGGCATGTGGAGGTAGTATTTTTTTGGATGAGATTGGCGACATGCCTTTTCCTCTCCAATCTAGATTACTCAGAGTTATTCAAGAAAAACAGGTTATGAGAATTGGTAGTGACTTTGTTATTGAAGTAGATGTAAGGATCATATCAGCTACTAATAAAAATCTATGTAATGCTGTGAAAAATGGGCAATTTAGAGAAGATTTATACTATAGAATTAATGTATTGCCTATAAATGTACCGCCTTTAAGAGAACGGAAAGAAGATATTTTATTACTTTTCAATACATTTCTAAAGGAGCCTTCTTATGTTATGCCTTTTCACCTGCGTCAAATATTACTAGATTATCACTGGGGTGGTAACGTACGAGAACTTAAGAATATTACAGATTATTTTAAATTGATGAGAGAGACAGAAGAACCATTTCCACCCTATTTATTAGAACATCTGAATTCTCATTCTGATAATGATTTGAAAGGATATTTTGAAATAACTATATTACGTTTGTGTTATGAAGCAGAAAGGCAGGGTGTGAGCTTAGGGCGTCAAAAACTACGACATCAGATTGAACAAGAAGGCATTTTTGATATTAGCGAATATCAAATTAGAAAACAATTAGAGCAGATAGTTAAAAAAGGCTTAATGATAATTCAAAAGGGTAGGGTAGGCTGCCGGTTGACAGATGAAGGACGGCGTATTGTTGAAAGTATAGAAGATGATGATATAGATTAAAATGGACGAAAACATTTAATTGGATTAATAGGAACCATCCAATTAAATGTTTTTTTAAAATGATTTTTTAGGAAAGCGTTGAAAACTCTTGTTAATCTAATAATAGAAAATTGGCATAAATGTTGCTTAATTACATAGTAGTAATAACTTTAATAGAAGTAAATAAAATGGAATTGTAATAAATATCCAAATTCTTTAGAAATAGCTTAATAAAAGACAAAAAAATTATTTTATGAATATTAATAAAGAAGCTAAGTCAGCAACAAAATTATCAAAGGAAGTTGTTTATCTCCTTATTGGTGTGCATAGTGACTATGTTATATCATTTTAGAGGGATAACATAAATATTAGGAACCCATAAAATTTATTGAAGGAGTGAAAAGATGGATAAGAATTTTGAGGAGAAAATCATTGGTTATAGGAGAGAGTTTCATAAATACCCTGAGACGTCGTGGAAAGAATTTAGAACCACTGCAAGAATAGCGGAGATTTTAAATTCCTTAGGATATAAGAAAATAAAAATGGGTTTAGAAGTAGTAGATTCAAATATTATTATAGATCCAATTAAGCTTAATAAGGAAGAAATACAAATAGAAATGAAAAGAGCTATACAACAAGGAGCTAAAGAAGAATGGGTTAATAAAACTAGCGGATATCCTGGGTTAGTTGCTGAATTAGACACTGGTATCGATGGACCGGTTACAGCATTTAGATTTGATATAGATGCCTTAAGTAATTATGAAATTTATGAAAAAGGACATAGACCTTATGATGAAGGTTTTGCCTCTGTAAATGAAAGTAGTGTACATGCATGTGGGCATGATGGACATACTGCTATTGGTTTGGGATTAGCCGAAAAAGTCATTGGAAATAAAGAGCAATTTAAAGGAATTATAAAATTCATCTTTCAACCATCAGAAGAAGCAGGACCTGGAGCATCTTCCATGGTACAGAAAGGTGTAGTAGATACAGTTGATTATTTATTTGCGATGCACCTTTGTTTAAGCCACCAAGGAAAGCCTTTGCCATCTAATACATTAGCTGGAGGATGTAGTGATTTTTTAAGTATTAAAGGTTATGATGTATATTTTGAGGGCAAATCTGCACACCCTTGCGGTGCATCACAAGAAGGTAAAAATGCACTTCTCGCTGCATGTACAGCAGCACTAAACATACATTCTATAGCACCCCATGAAGAAGGTTTATTTAGAGTCAATGTAGGAGAAATCCATGCTGGAGTTGGTAGAAATACAATTGCTCCAAATGCACATATAAAGCTTGAAGTAAGAGGTGAAAATGACAATATAACAGAATACGGCAAAACCCGTATTTTAACAATATTAGAGGCTGCAGCTAAAATGTATGACTTAAAGTATGAATTAGTTGATTACGGAGGAACACCAAGTGGTAATTCTGATACACATATGATTGAACTAGTTAAAGAAGCAGCAGAAAATGTAGAATGGTTCAAAGAAATTTATGATTATGGAAATGTTGGTGGTAGTGATGATGCAACTGTAATGATGAAAAGAGTACAGGAGAGAGGAGGCGGAGCAGTATATTTTGGAATAGGTGCAGATAGTCCTCAACCGTTACATAATTGTAAATTTGATTTTGATGAAAATGCATTAATAGCAACAATAGATTTATGTATAAATATCATTAAAAAAATTAATGGAAAGAGGTAATAATTAATAAATAATATGTTTGGGTGTATAAAAAAATATTGTTAATTTGGAGGGGTTTTATGAATATATTGGATATTTTAGGTATAATTCTTGTATTTGCAACAGTAGCGTATATAGGTTATCGTTCATCAAAAAGTATTAAAAATTCAGAGGATTTTCTAATAGCTGGAAGATCTTTAGGAAAAATGCAGGCAGGTCTTAGTATGGCAGCATCTGACCTCGGAGGAAGTGGTCTTATAGGAGCCGCAGCATATTGCTATACTGTTGGTATTGCAGGAGCATGGTGGAATTGGTGTGCAGCACCAGCGTTTATTATTCTAGGACTTTTTTTTGTTCAAAGATTAAGACCTTTAGCAGTATCTACAGGACCAGAGTTTTTGGAAAGAAGATACGATAAAAAATCAAGGTTAATTTCTTCAGTAATGCAAATATGTTCAGGAGCTGCATCATTGTCAGCACAGTTTGTAGTTGCCGCTGTAGCATTAAATGTTATAGCAGGTATTGATCAAAACTTAGCATTAGGATTAAGTGTAATATTTGTACTTTTATACACAATGGGTGGAGGACTAATAGCCGTTGTAAATACAGATGTATTTCAATTTTTTATATTAGTAGGGTCTATTCTCGTAGCACTTCCATTAGCTTTAAATAATGTAGGGGGCTTTGGGGAACTAATAAATTCTGTGCCAGAGGAGTTCTTTAATATTGGGGCAATAGGTTATTGGACTCCGATTTCATGGATATTAATGTGCTTCTTTACTTACTCTACTAGCCAAGCTTTTTTACAAAGAGTTTTTGCATCTAAAGATACTAGTACAGCAAAATTTGCGTATGTATTCACAGGAATAACATATATATTCTACGGAGCAGCAGTTGGATTAATCGGAATAGTAGTTTCAGTGATGATGCCTGGACTAGCTGATACAAATGCAGCATATCCACTATTAATAAAGGAAATACTTCCTGAAGGATTGGTGGGAATAGCATTAGGTGGAATATTTGCAGCTACAATGTCAACTTCTGATTCAAAATTAATGTCAATAACACATTTATTTGTTAATGATATTTACAAGCCCTATATAAATAAAGATGCTGATGATAAGAGTATTCTGCGTATGTCAAGAATTGTGACCTTGGCTTGTTGTGTATTGGCAGTTGGCTTTGCTTTGTTATTTAAAGATTTAATAAAAATAGTATATATAGCAGGTTTATTCTATTCAACAGCGGTATTTTTCCCAATGATTTTAGGAACTTTTTGGAAAAGAGGAAATGCCCAAGGAGCCTTTGCAGGGATTATTAGTGCTATAGTGGTTGGATCAATATCAGAATTTTTCTTGAAAGGAAACTTTTCAGGAATTCTGGGGTTACCATCAAATATTACAGGTTCACTTTCGGGATTAATTATATTTGTAATAGTATCATTAGCAACACCAAAACCATCTGAAGAAAAAATTGCTTTTATTAATGAATTAAATAAGTAAAATAAGTAAAATAAGCAATATTAGATACTTATTTTATATAAATATACATTGGTTAGTTTTTGTAAAAGAAAATTGGCAGTTAAGGATGAATAAATGAAATTGATAATTATTAAATTTTCAAGCTCAAAAATATTGGAATTTTAACTAAATCATAATGAAATAATTGAAGGAGAAGACTAATGAAAAAAACAGTAATTGGTATCGTAGGAAATACTCTCAAAACAATAACTGAAATATCTGGTGAAATAGAAAGGGCGTACGTTAATCGTAGCTATGTGAGAGCAGTGGAAAGGGCAGGGGGAATTCCTATTATAATCCCTTGTACTGGAAATGTTAAAATTATTGAAGCACAAGTTTCCCTTTGTGATGGTTTTCTATTTACAGGAGGAGAAGATATAGATCCAAACCAATATGGTGAAGGACCATGTCTTAAACTAGGTCCAATTAAACCAGAGTTAGATATGTTTCAGTTAACATTCTTTAAAATTGTGCAAAAATTAGACAAGCCAATATTAGGTATATGTAGAGGTCTTCAAGTTATTAACACTGGACTTGGTGGTACTTTATTCCAAGATATAGAATGTCAATGTAAAGATGTTTATCAGCATTTTCAGACTGGAGGGCGTTCTCACAGTGTTCATAAAATTCAATTGAGTGAAGGCTCAGTGTTGAAAAATATTTTTCAGTCAGTAAATTTATCTGTTAATAGTCTTCATCATCAAAGTGTCAAAAAATTGGGGAAAGGCCTTAAGGTTTGTGCTGGCTCCGAAGATGGAATAATTGAAGCTATTGAATCTGATATGGGCAAAAAAATAATAGGTGTTCAGTGGCATCCAGAAGAGATGATTGATTCCACACCAGAGATGAATAAGCTATTTGATTGGCTTATAAAAGAATCTAGTTTTAAACCATCTTTTATTAAATGAGCATAGCTGGAACAAAAATGAAGGATTAGGTGAAAATACTTTTTTATTTAAAAATATACTTGTCCCCGTGATTCTACGCGGTGGAAATATTCACTGTATTACTCAGCAACAACCGTTATGCAAATAATTAGCAAAAACAATCCTCGGATTATTATCCGAATGTCATATCAATATACTTCCGCCTACATATAAATATATATGTGGGCGGAACCTATGTTGAGAAGGCTATTTATCTATATCAAATAAAAAAATGACTGAAAATAGTATGATGCATCAGTCATTTTGTATTACTTAGATCATGGTATTAAGATTGTTTTGTTTATGAATCACTTTTATTCACTATCTTCACTACTATTTTCTAAATCATTAGATTCTACAATCTTCTCTTTATCTTGTTCTCTGAAAATCACTTTTGAAATATGGGGAGATAATTTCACACCTATAACAACAAATATTGCTATAATAAAGGTCTCTATTCCAGCCTTAATACTTACACCCTTCATAACTAAAGCAGAAATAAAATCCGTTAATACACAAAATCCAAGGGCTCCCCATACTCCTGCCTTATCGAAAACATATACCATTAACATTAGTAACGGAATGGATACTACGATCCCTAATAAAACAGTATATAATAACGAAAAACTAGAATAATTGCTCAGAATATGTATCATTCCAGCCATCCTCGGGCATACCACAAAGAATGCAAAACCTAAGCTTGCTGTTATATTTTCCTTTGTAAAACCCAACTTATTTTCCATGGTCATCACCTCTATGTACAATTTAGAATCCTAATATAAGACTTGATATCATTGGTGATAATTTCACACCTAGTATAACAAATATAGCTATTATACAGGTCTCTATGGCCGCCTTATTACTAATTTCATTCATAATAAAAGCAGCGGCGAAATCAGTTAATACACAGATAATAATGGCTCCCCATATACCCATATAATTAAAAGCTAATACCATCAATAATAACAATGGTATAGATAATAAGGTACCCACCAAGACTGTCCTTAGTATTGAAGCATTTGAATGTTTATTAATAACATGCATCATCCCAGCCATTCTTGGACAAACAATAAATAGACCAAAGGCAATAATTGAAATAAACATTTGACTTGCCATTACTACACCTCCAATTAAATCCATAGGCTAACCTATATAGAGATTCCAGTGAAAACTTTGATTTATACATGTCCAAAACTCCCAGAAACACTGAGTAGTTGTAGATGTATAAATTAAGATTTACTTGGAACTCTCTATATGATAATCAAATTATTGGTAATGATAATCGTTATCTTTATAATATTCCTATATAGATAATTTGTCAATTAATTCTATTGTTAGATCATAATGGAATAGAGTTATTAAAAGATTGGTCAAGGGAGATATAGTTGAAAATAAACCACGGATTTCGATAAATAACCATATTTGAATATGTAAAACTCAAGTAAACTTATTGAGGAAATTGCATAATTATAACTTGGCACAATTGCATAATAAATGTGGTATGCCTCTAGGGCACTTAAGACTATATGTATTAGTAAGTTTTTAAGGATTGTAATATGCTATTGACAAACTATAAATTGTAATATATAATTTCTCTAATACAAAAATTTAATATTTAAAACTGTGATTGAGAGTAGTAGGTTTATGGAATAATTACAGAGAATCAGACATTGGTGAGAGTTTGATATTGTGAAATAAACTGAATGGACTCATGAGTTGAAGCTGAAATAATAGTAGGTGACACGGTTTTCTCCCGTTACAGAGATAGAATATCGGATGAAAAATCCCGTATTTGAAAAGAGATAAAGGTGTTCTATTTATACCTTTAAAAGAGGTGGTACCGCGATATATTCGCCCTCTATGCACTATTAAGTGCATAGAGGGCTTTTTATTTTGTAAAGGAGGGATTTTATGGCACTGACATTTATCTGAAGGTTATTATATAGATTTGGTTTTAATAGCATTAAAAATTTAAAAATATTAAAGAAAATTCAGGAGGTATATTATGATGATGAGATTAAGAAAATTAAGTATATTGATGATTGCATTATTCCTTATTTTAACTGGGTGTGGGCAAAATAATAGTTCAAAGAAATTAATCCAAATTGGCATGACTCAGATAGTAGAACATCCTTCATTAGATGATATTAAACAAGGTATTGTAGATGCATTAAATGAAAATGGTTATGGGGAAGGTGAAAAGATAAATATAGAGTTTAAAAATGCTCAAGGGAATATGGAAAATACTCAATTGATTGCAAAGTCCTTTGACAAAAAGGATTTAGTTGTAGCTATAAGTACTCCAAGTGCCCAAGCGGCTTTTAACAATTTAAAGAGTATGCCCATAATTTTTTCAGGAGTTACTGATCCCGAGAGTGCTGGTTTAGTAGGGAAAAATATTACCGGTGTAAGTGATATGACCCCTGTAGGGAAACAACTACAACTATTAAAAACACTTATTCCCGATGCTAAAAGAGTGGGTATAGTATATAATTCCAGTGAGTTGAATTCTGAAATTCAAGTAAATATTGCCAAAAAAGAAGCTGCAAAATTGGGTTTAGAGCTGGAGATAGCATCTATTACTAATACCAATGAAATGGCATTGGCATTAGATAAAGTACTTAAAAATGTAGATGTATTATATACACATGTAGATAATACTTTAGCATCATCATACCCATTAATTGTAAAGAAATCCGAGGAATTAAATATACCAATAATTGGGGCCGTTGATGATTTTGTTAAACAAGGGGCATTGGCAACGGAGGGAATAAATAATTACAAAGTTGGATATCAAACCGGTCATATGATTGCAAATATACTAAAGGGTGAAGAAATTTCAAATATTCCATTTGAGACATTAAAGGATACAGAACTTATTATAAATAAAAAAGCAGTTGAAAAATACAATATAGCTTTACCCGAGGAGATAAAAGAAAGGGCAATATTTAGGTAAGGGGGAGTAGTATGAATATAATTTCAATTCTTGAACAAGGATTTATATTTGCAATAACAGCATTAGGAGTTAGTATATCCTATAAAATATTAAACTTTCCAGACTTATCTGTTGATGGTAGCTTTCCTTTAGGGGCTGCCGTCACCTGTGCAATTATAATAAATGGATATTCACCATTTATGGCTTTACTCATGGCTTTATTGGCAGGCGCTATTTCTGGATTTTTTACTGGATATATCCATACTAAATTCAATATAACAAATCTACTATCGGGAATAATTGTAATGATAGGTCTATACAGTATCAATTTAAGAATAATGGGAAAGGCAAATGTCCATGTTTTTAACCAAAATCATATATTCAAAAGCAAGTATCCTGCTTTATTGATTATATTGGTATTGATAATTTTGTGCAAATTACTAATGGATTATTTGCTAAAGACTAAATTTGGATATATTTTAAGGGCCTTAGGGAATAACCCTAATGTAGTAAATTCCCTTGGACTTGATGATAAGAAATATAAAATAATTGGACTTATGATAGCCAATGGACTAGTTTCATTATCGGGAGGTATTTTAGCCCAGTATCAAGGATTTGCAGATATAAGTATGGGTACAGGTATATTAGTTACAGGACTTGCTTCTATTATATTAGGTGAACAAATTTTTAAAACAAATAAGCATATTAAATTAACTACCATAGTTATAATCGGAAGTATTATCTATAGATTAATCATTGCTTTATCATTGGAGATTGGCTTTACAGCCAGTGATTTAAAGTTAATAACAGCATTAATTTTACTGGGCATATTAATAATTGACAGCAAAAAACATCATGTAAAAAAGTTATTAACTTAAAGTGTTAGAGGTGATCAAATGATAGAATTAAAAGAAGTGATAAAGAAATTTAAAACAATAGATGGAGAAAAAATTGTATTTGATGAATTAAATTTAAGGATCAAAAAGGGAGAATTTGTGACCATAGTAGGGAGTAATGGTTCAGGAAAATCAACCCTTATGAAGATATTAACCGGTGATATAGAAGTAGATAAAGGGGAAATAGTATTTAATAATAATAATATAGAAAATCTTAATTCCTTTAAAAGAAAAAGATTTATATCAAATGTATATCAAGATCCTAATATGGGCACAGCATCGAATATGACTGTATTTGAAAATTTATCCATGGCAGATAACAAAGGACATATATATGGACTTTCATTAGGACTGAATAGGATGAGAAAAAGCTATTACATTGAAGTTTTGAAAGAGCTTGAATTAGGCTTAGAAGAACAACTAAATACAAAGGTAGGGCTTTTATCAGGAGGGCAAAGACAAGCCGTTGCATTGATTATGGCTACATTAAAAACTCCAAAGCTATTGTTACTAGATGAGCATACGTCGGCGTTAGATCCTAAAACATGTGATAAAATTCTTAATAAGACCCAAAATTTAGTTAAGAAAAATGAATTGACTACAATCATGATAACCCATAACCTAAAAACAGCATTAGAATTTGGGAATAGGCTTATTATGCTAGACAATGGCGAGGTAGTATTAGATGTTAGAGGAAAAGAAAAAGAAAAATTAACTATTGAATGTTTATTAAGAAAAATGGGGAAGGCTATATATGCTTGATAGCAGTGCTAACGGAACATTTTATTGACGTGTCAAAGTGACGTTTTGTTTGCTACGGAAAACAAAATAATTAGCAAAAACAATACCCCACTTATTGTCCAAATGTCATATGTATACATTACCCCCACATATAAATATATATGTGGGGGTGACTTATGTTGAGAAGGTCATTTATCTGGATACTTATATGTATAGCATGTATAAGTATTTTAATGGGCTTTGGAAGGGAGGTCTTTAAGGATACCAAACTATCTGAGTACCTAACAAATGTCTTTAAAAATAAAGGAATCAGAGAATATAGCCTTTGGGAAGAAAGAAAAATGAAGGAAAATCCCAATTATAAGAATTTAGCTATATTTATTGACATAAATTCCAAAACTTTAGAACTTATAAATCTTAATGATAATCAAGTAGTAAAAAGATACATAATAGCTAGTGGTAAGCAGAGTACACCCTCTCCTGTAGGAAGCTGGAGAATTATAAATAAGGGAAGATGGGGACGCGGTTTCGGAACCAGGTGGATGGGATTGAACGTACCCTGGGGGAAGTATGGTATACATGGCACAAATAAGCCTAATTCAATAGGGTGGGCATCCTCACATGGCTGTATACGTATGAGAAATGATGATATAGAGGAATTATACAAAATAGTGAAGACGGGAACACCGGTCACCATATGGGGAGGGGTTTTTGGACCCTTTGGAAATGGATTTAGGATATTGGAACCTGGATATACAGGAGCCGATGTCTATGAAATTCAAAAAAGAATGAGGCAAAAAGGATATTATCCATTGTATGTAGATGGAATATATGGAGATGGTATGAAAAGATACGTAATAAAATTTAGAAAAGATAAGGGATTAAGAATCACCCATAATATTGACTATGAGTTTTGTAGGGCCCTGGGGATAGAGTTAATTGAATAAATCTAATTCATTAGGATGGGTATTTTTTCATGGGTGTATAGGCATGAAAAATAAGGATATGGGAAAAGTATATAAAAAATTTGTTCATATTAATTCTAATTCTTGTGTTAGATATATAATATACTGGGTATAACTATTATAGACTGATAATGAGAAGCATTAACGAATGATTAGCAAAATGAATATGAACAAATAAATTTTATTATGATTATTAGTATATATTGAGGAGGAATATCATGAGAAAAGAAGCTATCAAATTTGCAGGAAATCCTATAACATTGAGGGGAAATGAAGTCAAGGCCGGTGACAAAGCTGAAAACTTTAAGGCTGTGAAGCAGGATATGTCAAGTTTTGATTTCTATAACGATACAAAGGACAAAATAAAAATCATCAGTGTAGCACCATCTATAGATACATCAGTTTGCTCGCTTCAGACTATGACATTCAACGAAGAGGCTTCTAAACTAGAAAGTGATGTTGAAATAATCACTATTACTGTAGATTTGCCATTTGCCCAGAAAAGATTTTGTGGAGCAAAGGGAATAAATAATATTCAAGTAGTATCAGATCATAAGGATTTAGACTTCGGAGAAAAATATGGGTTTGTTATGGATGAGTTAAGACTACTTGCTAGAGGAATTGTTGTGGTGGATAGGGATAATACTGTAAAATATGTTGAGTATGTTGAAGAAGTTACAAATGAGCCAAATTATGATAAAGCTCTAGAAGAAACAAAAAAACTACTATAAAATCTTCATTCAAACATAAATATAAAAGCAATGAATAAGGCATATGAAAGAAATAAATAGGGCATTTTATGAAGAAATTTGGATTGTTTTCGAGGTATCGTAGGGGAGCATATCGTGTATATGTAAGGGAACGATAACGAAGATAAATAATTCAAATAACAAGTGAAATGACCTATTTATTTTTTGAATATGCCTTATACTATGAGCATTGAGAACTTTGCTTGTGGTATTATTTATTGTTTAGGCTTCATATAATATTACAAATAAATATGAGTATGGTAAAATTTTATGATTGATTGTTAAGCCCTTTAAATATTACAATAGTATATAGAATAAGTTTTATTCATACCAGATTATTCATGAAATGTTTGAAAAAATAGGTAGCAGAGTTTAAGTTTTTCTATGGATAATATGGGATTTATGCTTTGATTTTCAGTTCATTAAAAATCAATAATACCTCACCAAAATAAAGGTGGGGTTTTTTACAATCAAAAAAGGGGGGATATATTTTGAAAAAAGACAATTTATCTATAGTTGGATTTCTTTTAATTACCTTGCTTACATTTATTTTTATTGTTTACAGTTCTCACCTTGAGGTTCAGCCTGTCTTAAATAACATGGAAGATGAAAAGTTGCTGATAAAAAAGCCCAATTCCTTTATTGAATATCATATAAAAGATAATGAGTTTATATTGGATAAAGATAAGACCCTTTATCTATCCGTTGATATACTATCTAAACACTTGATGGTAAAAACCTATTTTGACCCCGAAGCTAAAATAGCAATAATAACAACCCTGGATAAGGTTATAAGATTCTATGGTGAAACTGATAAAGTTAAGATAAATGATAGAGAAGTAGATCATATTAAGCCTATGATTATCAATGATGGAAAGCCTTTGATACCAATAAATCAAATCGAAGGTGATTTAAATATTGATAGTAATATTTCAGAAGGTACTAATAATGTGGTTATTAATAGTTTACTGGATAATAGTGCCATAGGAAAAACAAGTAAGAATAATGTGATATTAAAAAAAGAAAAAAATATTTGGGCTAATATCGTAGGAATATTAAATGAAGGGGAGAAACTCGAAATAATCGGAGAAGATAATGGATGGGTTAGAGTAGTAACCAGTGATAGTACAGAGGGTTTCATAAAAGAACAATATGTCGTAAATAGAGAAGAAGTTATTGGTGTTCAGCCTGAAAAAAGTCAATCGATTTGGCAGCCCGAGAGGGATAAAATATTCCTTACATGGGAGAGTGTGTATTCTAGAAATCCTGATACAAAAAAAATCAGCCCTATGGATGGATTAAATGTCATATCCCCTACCTGGATACATCTTATAAGTCCAGATGGACAATTGAAGCATAAAATAAGTAAGAATTATATTAGATGGGCTAAGAAAAGGGGCTACAAGGTATGGGCTCTTTTCTCAAATTCCTTTGACCCTAAGCTTACGGATGAATTTCTAAATAATACTACAGCCCGTGAAAGGGTTATAGGGGATCTGATAAAGCTAATAAAAGATAATAATATGGATGGAATAAATATTGACTTTGAAAATGTGTATTTGAAGGATAAAGAATTGTTGGTACAATTTATTAGGGAAATGACACCGATTTTTCATGAGAACAATCTAGTTGTATCTATTGATGTAACAGTAATAGGTGGAAGTGATAATTGGTCAAGATTTTTAGATAGAAAAGCCTTGGGTGAAGTTGTGGATTATATGGCGGTTATGACCTATGATGAGCATTGGGCTTCAAGTCCTGTAAGCGGGTCTGTAGCTTCATTAGGTTGGGTTGATAAAAGTATTGAGAGAATACTTGAGGAAGTACCAGCTGAAAAGATTTTATTGGGATTACCATTTTACACTAGAATATGGACAGAAACCCCATCAAATTCAAAAGCAAATAAAGTGAATGTAAAATCAAAGGCAATTTCAATGAATACTGCAAGAAACATACTTGAAAAGGATAATGTTATAAAATTATGGGACGAGAATGCAGGACAATATTATGTTGTATATTCTGAAGGGAATAAAGTCTATAAGATATGGATGGAAGATTCTAAGTCCATCAAGCTTAAAACAGATATTGTCAATAAATATAACCTAGCAGGCGTAGCGGCATGGAGAAGAGGTTTTGAAACTGAAGATATATGGACTACAATAAACGAAAATATAAATTAAGTCACATTAAAAATACCCAGAAACATCGGATGTTTTGATATGTATAAGTTAAGATTTACTTGGAACCCTATAGTTTTACGCTCCTCCTACAAACCAGTTTCTCATCTAAATAGAAAGAAGACAAAACTGCTTTGTAAAGGGAGCTAAAAGGAAACCTCAGAGGCTACTTTCGTTCCTTAAGTTTTATTGGCGTAAAATTATGACTAGTTTATTTTTTGAATGTGCCTAAATAGTTCTTTAAAAGATAGAAAAAATAATATAAAATATGAGAAAAGAACCTTGTGAGGAGAAAAGGATATGCTATTTAGATTGATTTTACTTTTTACCATAACTCCAATAGTAGAATTATTTTTACTTCTTGAGTTATCAAAGATAACAAGTATATGGACTACCATAGGCATAGTTTTGGTTACAGGAGTTATTGGTGCCAGCCTAGCAAAAAGCCAGGGTAGGTTAATCATTACTAAAATTAGAATGGAATTAAACGAAGGCAGAATGCCTGGGGATCAGCTAATAAATGGCTTATGTGTATTGGTAGGAGGAGCTTTACTACTAACTCCAGGAATTGTAACTGATATATTAGGATTTAGCTTAGTTATCCCTGTAACTAGAGAAATCTTTAAAGGATTTGTGAAGAAAATACTTTCTAAAAGACTTCAAGATGGGAGTATAAATATACATTATAGAAGATGGTAAGTGAATAAAGCTTCTTATGATATTTAGACGGTTTTCATATATAGATTTCCTAAAGTTAAACTTTTGACTGGAATCTCTATAATGAAAACTGTCTTTTTTTGAAATCAAAGAATATGTTTCTAAATCTATATAAAGGGTTTTTGGAAAAAAAGTAGAATTAGTAATTTGTATTTATAGAAAATTTATAAAAATCCGAAAATTTATTAGTGGGTATGGATAATAAATACAGTTATTCTATATTATCTTTATGTGAGGAGATGAGGAAGCTTGGATCATAAATTTCTATTAGAAGCAATACTTACCCATCTAGATGAAGGAATAATAGTGGTTGATACAAATGCAAATGTAACTTTTTATAATGAACCGGCAACAAGCATAGCAGGGATTTCAAAGGAAGAAGCTATTGGTAAAAATATATTAGATATTTTTACAGATTTAAATAATGAAACTAGCACATTTTATCATGTGCTTCGGACTAAACAGTCGATAATTGATTATGTGCAGACCTATGCTAATTACCAAGAAAAGAAGGTCACAACAGTAACATCAACCATTCCCTTATTAAAGGAAGGAAAGCTTGTTGGAGCCTTGGAGATATATAGACCCTTTAATAGTGTTAAGGAATTATCCGATAAGGTTGTTACTTTGCAAAAGGAATTATTCAAGAAGAATTCAAGTGAAAATGAATACAAGGGCAATGGGACTCAATATATGTTCAAGGATATTGTTGGGAAAAGTGATGCCATAGTAGAGCTTAAGACAAAAGCAAAAAAAATTGCAGAAAGTTCATCTCCGGTATTAGTCTATGGAGAAACTGGAACCGGTAAGGAACTACTAGTACAGGGAATCCACAACGCAAGTATACGAAGAAGGGATAAGCCCTTTATTGCACAAAATTGTGCCGCAATTCCTAACAGCCTATTAGAAGCTATTCTCTTTGGAACATCCCTAGGAAGTTTTACGGGGGCCAAGGATAAACCAGGATTGTTTGAATTAGCCGATGGAGGGACTCTTTTTCTAGATGAAATCAATTCAATGGATATAGAGCTTCAAGCCAAGCTACTAAGAGTTCTTCAAGATGGTATTATCAGAAGAGTAGGAGGTAAGAAAACTATCAAGGTGGATGTAAGAGTAATCGCTTCTACAAATGAACACCCCATAAGGGTTATTGAACAGAAAAAACTAAGGAAAGATCTGTATTATAGATTGAATGTTATTTCTTTAAACATTCCTCCCTTGAGGGAAAGAATAGAGGATATATTTGTCTTAGTAGAAAATTTTATAAAATTATATAATAAAAAATTAGATAAATGGGTGGTAGGAGTAACAGAAGAATGTATGGAGTTAATGCTTAGGTATAATTGGCCTGGCAATATAAGAGAATTAAAATATACTATTGAAAGCATTATGAATTTTACTGATGAAGACAGAATATCAGTAGATGATCTACCTTTACATATAAGACAATATAAGGCAAGTGAAATAATACAAGAAGAAATAGAACAAGACCATATTGAACTTCCTCCACTTAAGAAAGCAATATCACAATATGAGAAAAAATTAGTTATAAGAGCTTTGGAAAGGTCAAATGGTAATTGTGCAGAGGCTGCAAGATTATTAAAGGTTCCCAGACAAACTTTGCATAATAAAATCAAGAAGTATGATATAAAATTAATGTATAGAATTGAATAATAATTTGAGGAAATTGCATAATTTTTACTTGGCAGAATTGCATAATATACAAGGTAATTATGGAATTTGCTCATTTGATAATTGTACTAAAAGAAGAATAATGAAGACACTTAAAATAAAATCCTTAAACAATATAATTTATATTTTAATAATGAAAATATTACCATAAAAAGGTATAATAGATATGAAACAAAAAAGTACAAGAATATTTAAAGCCATAACTTAAAAGTACGACATAAATCTCAAACCAAAAAATAATTTAAAGTATGGAGGGATTGAAATGTTGAATAGTCAGTACATTGATAAGCTCATAAGTATAATGAAGGATGAAGGGCTAGATGCAATGTTTATAGCACCTTCAGAGGATTTAGAATTTTTAATGGGTTTTTCACCCCATATGGATGAAAGATTTCAAGGACTCTTTATAACTAATGATTCTAAGTTGTTTTACATAGTTCCCCAGTTAAACAGAGAAGAAATTAAAGATGCTTTAGGTGAAATGGGAGGCGTTTTCGATTGGGGGGATGGAGAAGGATTTTTAGGTGTCCTTTCCAAGACCTTTGAGGACTACAATTTGATAGGCAAAACCATTGGGGTAAATGGGACGGCAAGGACCGTTAATATGTTGGATATAAAAGGCATAGTAGATGTTGATTTTAAAAATGGGAAACCTATCTTAGAAGAATTAAGAATTATAAAGAGTGAAGATGAGATAGATAGACTTAGGGAAGCCGCTAGGATGGCAGATAAAGTATTTGAGGAGCTTGTAAAATTTATTAAGCCGGGGATAATGGAAAGGGATATTAGTAATAAAATTGAAGAATTATTTATGGAAATGGGTGCCGATGGACTATCGTTTTCACCAATTGTAGCTTCAGGCCCTAATAGTTCAAAACCTCACTACAATAAAGATTCTAGAATCATCCAAGAAAAAGATGTAATAATTCTTGACTTTGGGTGCAAATACAAAGGGCTTTGCTCAGATATGTCAAGGACAGTTTTTGTTGGAGATATCTCTGAAGAAGAAAAAAGAATATATGATATAGTTTATAGAGCCAATGATGAAGCGGAAAAATTTGTAAAGGTAGGAGTTGCTGCCCAAAGTGTTGATGAGGTTGCCAGGAATATTATTAAAGAAGAAGGACATGGTGAACATTTCCTAAATAGAGTTGGTCATGGAATAGGCTATAGTGTTCATGAAGCTCCGTATATAAAGGGAGGAAATGAAAGAAAGCTTCAGACCGGAATGGCTTTTAGTGTTGAGCCAGGAATATATATACCTGGTAAATTTGGTATGAGGATAGAAGACATTGTGGCAATCAGTAAAAATGGGGCAGAGGTGTTAAATAAAGCTCCTAAAAAACCAATTGTTATAAAGTAAATATGGGCTTAAAATATTTCTGTAGTTATGTAGGTGTCCCAGAAAAAAGACTTTGTATTAAAAATAATATATAAGTTGTCTCAAAAAAGAGATAATATATGGAATAAAAGAAAAATATTGTATAATAATTAATATTTCAAAAATTTTGACCCTATGGAGGTCTTCAAAATATTGATAGATGCTTTCTTGGTTTACAAGGTAAAACTAGTATTTATCAGTAATTTAGAAGAGTTTTCATAGGTGTTTTTTTTAGTGGTCATAGATATTGGCACGCAATTTGCAAAATATTAAAATAAACAGAATATTGAAGCTAATCACCATGGACAAAGTAATGTTAAGGGGTTAGAGGTGGACTAAATGCTTGAGGAAATGACTATAGGAGGTGAATTAAAGCAAAAAAATATGCATACATTAAAGGTGCATTGACTGCGAATGTATAAAGGGAGGGGAATTTATATGCAGGGGAATTTTTATACCACAATTGGACTATTTATATTTTTATTAGCAGTAATTCTTATAGGATATTGGTCATCTAAAAAGGTCAAAACTTCCGATGATTTTTATTTAGGTGGAGACAAGATACCGGGATGGGGCCTAGCATTATCAGAGCGCTGTTCAGATATGTCTGGATGGCTACTTATAGGGGTTCCGGGAATAGCATGGCAGACGGGATTATCAAGTATATGGATCATTGTAGGTGCTGCAGGTGGCGCAATATTTCAATGGATTGTGTACTCAAGACCATTTATGGAAGGTAGGAAAGAAACTGGAGCCTTGACACCAGTTGGACTTATAGCAGAGAAATTACCTGAAGACTGTAAATGGGTAAGATTGCTACCGGGAATAGTGACCTTTGTATTTTATATGGGATATATAGGATCACAGTTCTTAGCCGGTGGAAAAGTTTTGAATCAAACCTTCGGAATTGATACTACCATAGGATTACTAATTGTAGCAATAATTATAATTATTTATTCATTTGTGGGTGGATTTATGTCAGTTGTTTGGACTGATGTTTTACAATCTCTTCTTATGGTAGTCACTTTAACAATATTGCCTATAATTCTATTTGCTAAAGTATTAGCTGATCCGTCATTATCTATTATGGCATCCCTACGATCTGCAGGGCCTGAACATGCCTCCTGGCTGGGAGGTAAGAGTGGTGCAGCGGCGATGGTGCTGTTAGGTGCGAACCTAAGTTGGTTCTTCGCCAACCTAGGAGGATATCCTCACTTAGATGTAAGAATGATGGCCATTAATAGTGAGAAGGATAGAAAAGAAGGATTAATAACAGCAACAATTTGGAGCATATTAACTTCCGTAGGGGCCATACTTATAGGATTATTGGCAAGAACGCTTCATGGTGCCCCTGCTGCATTAGTTGCCGATAGAGAAATGACATTACCATTTATGGTGCTTCAGCACACTCCAGCAATTATAGGAGGTATATTATTAGCAGGGGCTTTAGCAGCTATGATGTCAACGGCAGATTCCCAATTACTTGTAGCGGCTTCAGCTGCGGCAGAGGATTTATACACTAAGGTATTTAAAAAATCAGAAACAATAGATGAAAAAACATTACTTAAGATTACAAGACTGGCCACTTTAATAATTGGGGCTTTAGGATTAGGTTTTGCATTCACAGCTAAAGATTTTGTTTATACTTTAGTTAGTTTTTCAGCTACTGGATTATTCTCAGCCTTTGGGCCAGCAATTACCTTAACATTCTTCTGGGGGAAAAAAGTTTCTAAGCAAGGAATTATTGCTGCATTTATAGCGGGGCCTTTAACTACCATATTATGGGTTAGTCTAGGACTCACATCAATTATAACAGTAAGATTAGTTGCCCCGCCAGTAGGATTTATTGTAGCAATTGCAGCATCTCTGATATGACCTAGAAAAAATATGCTGAAGGGAAATAGCCTATAGAGCATTAAAATTTGAAGTCTAACCTGATGTCCTCTACTTAAAAGTTGGGGACATTTTTGTTGTTATGAAACAAAGAATATTCAAAAAAATATGTTGATTTTTGTCCCGAAAAAGAGACGCGGTCTGATAAAATAAAGTATATGGCGTCTCAAAAAAGAGATATGCAATTTCCTCAATCATTTAGGAGTATGTTTATAGGAATTATTACGAGTAAAGTGGCATATGTACAAAGACATTATTAAGCATAAAGGAATAAATTTATAGTCTCAAAATATTGGCATGTAATTTGCTTTGATATATAAGTAATAATGCTTACTTTTCAAGTCGATAGGAGCGATATAATGAACCAAGGAATTGTTTTTAATATTCAAAAATACTCAATACATGATGGCCCAGGAATAAGAACAACTGTATTTTTAAAGGGATGCCCATTGGAATGCTGGTGGTGCCATAATCCAGAGAGTCAAAAAATTAATCCACAGCTTACATTTAAACCAAATAAGTGTATTGTATGTAGAGAGTGTGAAAAGTTTTGCCTCCATGGAGCAATAAGCTTTAAAGATGAAGGTTTCAATTATAATGAATCAATATGCAAATTATGTGGTAAATGTGCTGAAATTTGTCCTAGTGAGGCATTGAAGTTTATAGGTGAAAATTTAAGTATAGAGGATACCATTAAAGCAATAGAAAAAGATAAGATTTTTTATGAAGAATCTGGAGGCGGGGTTACCTTTTCAGGGGGAGAGCCATTATTTCAAATAGATTTTTTAGATGGACTTCTTACAGCCTCAAAACAAAAAGGCCTACACACTGCTGTAGATACCTCAGGATATTCAACATGGGAAAATATTAAAAGAATTAAAGATAAGGTAGACCTATTTTTATATGACATTAAGCATATGGATGATGAAAAACACAAGGTTTATACTGGGGTTTCCAATAAACAGATACTTGAAAATCTAAAAAAATTGGCGTTAGGGGGCAAAAATATTTGGCTGCGAATACCTATTATACCTGGTATAAACGATGATGACTTAAATATTCGAAGAACTTGTAAATATATTTCATCATTAAATTTAAATGAGGTATTTATATTACCTTATCATAATATAGCTGTGGATAAGTACCAGGGATTGGGGATGGAATATAAGATGCCCAATGTAAGAAATTCCGAGGATCATGTAATGCAACAAATTGCTAAAATATTTAAGGAATATGGATTAAATGTCAAAATTGGAGGGTGATATTAGATGGGATATGGAATAAATGAAAGGGTACAAAAACTTAGAGAGCAAAGTGTAACTGCAACACCTAGGATATGTATTGAAAGAGCGGCTTTAGTCACTCAAGCATATAAAAAATATTCGGGAAAGGTTTCTATTCCTGTGTTAAGAGCATTGACTTTTAAGCATCTATGTGAGAACAAAACCATATGTATAAACGATGGAGAGTTAATAGTTGGAGAAAGGGGCAGGGCTCCCCAAGGGACGCCAAACTATCCAGAGCTTTGCTGTCATACTATGGAAGACTTTGAAATTATGAATAATCGTGAAAAAATTTCATTTAAGGTAGATGGAGAAGCTAGAAGGATTCAAGAAGAAATAATAATACCCTATTGGAAGGGAAAATCAATTAGGGATTTAATGTTTAATCAAATGACCGAGGAGTGGAAGGAATGCTACGAAGCAGGAATATTCACTGAGTTTATGGAGCAAAGATCTCCAGGACATACCGTTGAAGATGGCAAGATATATAAAAAAGGATTTCTAGATTTTAAAAGTGAAATAGAAGAAGAAATTGAAAAGCTTGATTTCATAAATGATCCCGAGGCCTATGATAGACAAGAACAATTAAAGGCCATGGCTATATCATGTGATGCCATAATAAGCCTTGCCGAACGTCATGCTGAAAAGGCAGAAGAAATGGCTGAAAATGAAGATGATCCAGTTAGAAAGAAGGAATTAGAAGAAATAGCAGAGGTTTGTAGATATGTTCCCGCCCATGCACCAAGAACCTTTAGAGAAGCACTTCAGATGTATTGGTTTGTACACCTAGGGATCATAACTGAATTAAATACTTGGGATTCTTTTTGTCCTGGCAAGCTTGATCAGCATCTATATCCTTTTTATAGAAAAGAGCTAGAAGCTGGAAGCTTGAATCGTAATAAAGCCAAGGAGCTTTTAGAATGCTTTTGGATAAAATTCAATAACCAACCGGCTCCACCTAAAGTGGGAATAACCTTAGAAGAAAGTGGAACATACACGGATTTTTGTAACATAAATATCGGAGGGATAACACCCGATGGAGCAGATGGAGTAAATGATGTATCATATCTTTTACTAGATATTATTAAGGATATGAGGATTTTGCAGCCAAGTACAAATGTACAAATTAGTAGAAAAAATCCTGACCGTTTTGTGATTGAGGCCGCTAGGGTTATTAGGGAAGGAATGGGATTTCCTTCTGTATTCAATACCGATGCAGTTGTAAAGGAACTGCTTCGTCAAGGTAAAAGCATTGAAGATGCAAGATGCGGTGGTACAAGTGGGTGTGTAGAAGTAGGCTGCTTCGGAAAAGAAGCATATATCTTAACGGGATATTTTAATTTTGTAAAGGTATTAGAAATAACCCTTCATAATGGTGTTGATCCCAGAACTGGTAAGAAAATTGGTATTGAGACAGGTGATCCAACTAAATTTGAGACATTTGATGAATTATTAGATGCTTTTAGGGATCAGCTACATCATTTTGTCGATATAAAAGTTAGGGGAAACAATGTTATTGAAAGGCTATATGCTAAATATATGCCCGCAACATTTATGTCAATAATAATTGATGATTGTATTAAGAAAGGTAAAGATTATAATGCCGGTGGAGCAAGATATAATTCAAGATATATCCAAGCTGTTGGTATAGGAAGTATTACAGACAGTTTATCAGCAATAAAATATCATGTTTTTGATAATGATAACATGAGCTTCAAAAAACTAATGGAGGTAATAGATGCTGACTTTGAAGGATATGAAAGGGAACGTTTGATATTCTTAAATAAAACTCCTAAATATGGAAATGATGATGAATATGCCGATGAAATCATGCTTAGGGTTTTTAACATCGGTCATGATGAAATAAATGATAGGCCTACAGTGAATGGAGGAAGATATAGAATAGAAATGCTTCCAACCACATGTCACGTTTATTTTGGAGCAGTTTGTGGAGCTATGCCAGATGGTAGAAGAGCAGGCATACCCCTTTCAGAAGGTATTTCTCCTGTCCAAGGTGCTGATAAAAAAGGACCTACTGCAGTTATTAAATCAGCTTCCAAAATGGATCATTTAAAGACTGGAGGGACTCTACTCAACCAGAAATTCACTCCCGAAATCGTTGAAGGTGAAGATGGACTTAAAAACATGAAGAGCTTAATAAGAGCCTATTTTAAGCTTGATGGACATCATATCCAATTTAATATAGTAAGGGGAGATATATTAAGAGAAGCACAAAAGAACCCAGAAAAATATAACAATCTTATAGTACGTGTTGCAGGTTATAGTGATTACTTCAACAATTTAAATAAAGATTTACAGGATGAAATAATTCAAAGAACTGAACATAAAAGCTTTTAATGAAGAAAATCACTTGAAAGGCTAATATCCATAATTATCCCAGGTTATCCTTTATGTCCAATTATTGAATTCGAGCTACTATTCATTAAGATAGTAGCTCGAACTGTTATATGTTTTGTCTTATATTTTAATAAACTTAGGCTCCATTTTCTCAAAGGTAGTTATATACTTAAAGCCTATTTCTTTAAGTATTCCATAAATATAATCGAATTCATATGCTAAGGTATTAGGAACATGGGTATCTGACCCCAAGGTTATAATTTCTCCCCCCAGCTCATAATAAAATTTTAGTATTTCAGGTGAAAGAAGCAAAGTATCCGTATATCTTAAACTGGAAGTATTTACTTCTATACCCTTATTTCTTTCTATAAGTGCTTTAAAAATCACTTCTAAAATATCAAAGTAGCTGGAAAGCTTTTCATTAGCAATGGTTTTATTATATCTTGCCAATATATTTAAATGACCTATGATGTTGAAGTTTTCAAAATTCTTTATGCAATATAAAAGCTCTTCAAAGTATTTTACATAAGCCTGTCTAGGAGTTTTTCCTTTGTAAAAATCCCCATTATATAAGTCTTTTTTTTCACAAGTATGTATGGAACAAATTACAAAATCGAAATCTCCCTCCCTAACAACCCTATCGCATTTTTCAACTATATGGGGTTGAATACCCATTTCAATACCCTTAAGTATCTTTATTTCTTTACCATAGCGTTGTCTCATAAGATTGATATGGTCGGTATATTCGGCTATGTCAAATTCAAAGTTTATTGAGGAATCACAATAATCATAATCCGTGTGATCAGTAAAACATATTTCCTTTAGCTGTAACTTTATAGCCGTTTCAATGATATCCTTCATATCCGCTTCACAGTCTGCAGAAAAATGACTGTGAACATGGTAATCATAGTACACATTAATCACTCCTAACTTATAAATATGTTATAAAAAAGCTTCCAATAATCTATTTGAAATCTCTATATACTTAAGAGAATGACATGCAAACTTAGAACTTATAACTTAGAACTCATAACCACAAATGTGTCATAAGACGCATCCCTACACATATATAGTTTACCATTAATTAGGTTGAATTAAAGAAAAATTTGTAGGGAAATAATTTGCGCAATATTAAGAATTTTTAAATATTTATCTTTTGTATTGACTCCATAGCTAATAAATATTACAATAGTAAGAAATAATTCATTGCTTTAGCGTATTAAAGTAATGAAGTGGAGGGCGGATAATATTATGGCACTTTACAATGATATTTTTCCAGAGGGTGTAGAGGATTTGTACAGCGAAGAGTATGAGTTTAAAGAAGAGATGGTTGCGGTTATAAAAAAAGTATTTAAGAGCTTTGGTTATAGCCAGATAGTTACTCCTAGCTTTGAATACTATGATTTATACAACGGAATAGATGGAGTTTTGCAAAAAGAAAATATGCTAAAACTTATAGACAACAATGGAAAGATACTGGTCTTGAGACCCGATGCAACCATACCCTTGGCTAGAATGGCAGCAAATAATTATAAACATAGTAATGAAATGCTGAAGCTTTCATATGTTACAAATATCTTTAGAGCCAATAAATCTGGAACAGGAGATAAAAGGGAGTTCGTTCAAGGTGGAATTGAATACTTTGGGAATAATAAGCCGGAATGTGATGCTGAAATAATAGCTGTGGGAATTAGATGTCTATTGGAATGCGGGTTTAATGACTTTCATATAGACCTAGGGCAAGTGGAATTCATGAATGGATTAATTGATGAAGCTACCCTCAATAAATTTGAAAAATTGCAGCTTCACAACTTAATCGAAAACAAAAACTATGGAGATTTAAAGGAATTTCTCGAAAAGACTGATATGCCACTGGAACTTAAAGAAAAATTTTATATGATTCCCAAGCTATATGGAAAGCCTGAAAAAGTCCTAGTTAGAGCCAAAGAACTAGTTATAAATGAAAGGATGGAAAAAGCACTAAAAAATCTAGAGGATGTATACAATATATTGGCTGATTATAAATTCCATAAATATATATTATTTGATTTAGGCTTTACCAAGGAGCAGGGTTACTATACGGATATTATGTTTAAGGGGTATGTTAATAACTTCGGAGAAGTAGTTTTAAGTGGTGGAAGATATGACAATTTGACCAGAGAATTTGGAGCAGATAAGCCAGCCTGTGGCCTTGGATTGAATATAAATAAAATAATTGAGGTGATGGAAATGTATGATATTAAAAGAAATGTGGATTGCTTTACAGATTATTTAGTTCTTTATAAAAAAGAATTAAGGGGAAAAGCCATAGAGCTTTCACAGAGTCTAAGGGATAGGGGTTTTGTAGTTGAAACCAATTCCTATGAGGATGATATAAAATGCCATATAGAGAATTCAACCTTCAGAAATACTAAGGAAATTATTGAAGTAGGTAAGGAGTCCCTAAAAGTAATTAATATATTTAAAAATCAGATTAAGAGATATAAAGAAAATCAATTTTATAAGGTTTTAGACTGTGAAGAAATCATAGCATCTATACATTAGGGGGAATTCCATTGGATACGGTTAAAATAGCCTTGGCAAAGGGCAGATTAGCAGATGCTGCAGTAGTTTTACTTGAGAAGATAGGCATAAATTTTAAGGACTATTCTAAAAAAAGTAGAAAGCTCATTTTTAAGGATGACACTGAAAGAATCAAGCTTGTATTTGTTAAATCCTCGGATATACCCGTATATGTAGAAAAAGGTGCCGTGGATATTGGTATAGTAGGCAAGGATGTACTGCTGGAAAACGAGGCAGATGTTTATGAAATATTAAATCTGAATATAGGAAAATGTAAGATGTGTGTTGCAGGATTTGAAAACTATAGGATGAATAACAATAGAAAATTGATTATAGCATCTAAATATCCCAATATAGCAAGAAACTATTTCAATAAGAAAGGTATATTTAATGAAGTGATTAAGCTTAACGGTTCCGTTGAGCTTGCTCCAATACTAAGTCTTTCTGATGTTATTGTAGACATAGTGGAGACGGGTACAACTTTAAAGGAAAATGGATTGGTAATACTTGATGAAATAAACGACATAAGTGCTAGATTAGTAGTAAATAAGGTCAGCTTAAAAACTAAAAATGAAGAGATAGAAAAGCTTATAAGTGGATTAGAGAGGATTGTTTAAATTGAAAATTATCGAGATAAAGGGAGACGATTATAAAGATATAATAGATGATTTACTGGGTAGAGGCTCAGATGATTTTTCAAAGGTAGACAAAGTAGTTTATGGGATACTAGAGGATGTTAAGGAAAAAGGGGACATAGCTTTATATGAGTATACGAAGAAATTTGATAATACAAGGTTAGAGGCTTTAAAGGTCACTAAGGATGAGATTGATGAGGCACTTGAGGTAGTAGGAAATGAATTTCTAGAGATTTTAAAGGAAGCCAAGGACAATATAGCTAGATATCATAAAAAACAGCTGCAAAGCTCCTGGATGACAAATGATAAAGAGGGAATTATACTGGGACAGCTGATTAGACCCTTGGAAAGGGTAGGTATCTATGTTCCAGGGGGAAAGGCGGCATATCCATCTACGGTTCTTATGAATGCTGTACCTGCAAAGGTGGCAGAGGTAGGTTCTATAGCTATGGTTACACCTCCAAGTAAAGATGGAAAGGTCAATCCATATATATTAGCGGCGGCCAAGATAGCAGGAGTAAATGAGATATATAAGATAGGTGGGGCACAATCCATAGCTGCATTGGCCTATGGAACAGAAACAATAAAACCTGTAGATAAAATAGTAGGCCCAGGAAATATCTATGTAGCCAGAGCCAAAAGAGCAGTCTTTGGTCTTGTGGATATAGATATGATAGCAGGCCCAAGTGAAATATGTATTATTGCCGATGAAAATAAAAATCCAAGCTTCATAGCTGCAGATTTATTATCCCAGGCAGAGCATGATGAGATGGCATCATCCATACTGATTACTACCTCTAAAGCTTTGGCTGAACAGGTTGAGGAGGAGGTAAGGCTTCAAATAGATATGTCAGAAAGAAAGGAAATTATCACGAAGGCTATTTCCAGCTATGGCTACATATTTATAGCAAGGGATATAGAAGAAGCCATCAATATATCAAATAAAATAGCTCCAGAGCATTTAGAGGTCATGGTAGATAATCCATTTGAATTACTTCCTAAAATCAAGAATGCTGGAGCCATATTTTTAGGACAATATACCCCGGAGCCTATAGGAGACTATTTTGCTGGCCCAAATCATACACTACCCACATCGGGTACCGCAAGATTTTCATCACCCCTAGGAACATATGACTTTATGAAAAAATCTAGCTTACTCTATTATAATGAAGATGCTTTAAGAAATGTAAAGGACAAGGTAATTTCATTTACAGAGGCGGAGGGGTTAAGTGCCCATGGAAATTCAATAAAAGTGAGGTTTTGATTATGAAAAGGCTTATGAAGAAATGTATAGAGAATATAAGGGCCTATGAGGTTATTGAAGAAGAATATGATATAAAGGTAGATGCCAACGAAAGTCCATATAATATATTAAATGAATTAGCTCCAATCATCCTTAAGGACATAGTCTCTAAGGAATTAAACAGATATCCCGATAGCGAAGCAGTACAGCTAAAAAAGAAAATAGCCGATTATACTGGAATAAATACTGAAAATATCATGTGCGGAAATGGGTCCGATGAATTATTAAAGGTCATTATAGATTGCTTTGTGGATAAAGGTGATGTAGTAGTGACGCATAGTCCTTCCTTTGTCATGTATAGGCTTATAACAGAGATAGCGGGAGGTAAATTCATCGAGTTATCAGGGGATGAAAGCTTTAGCATTGATATTGATAGGATAATTTCTACGGCCAATGAAAATGATGCGAAGCTTATATTTTTATGCAATCCAAATAATCCAACTGGGACCTTGATACCTAGGGATGAAATAATAAGGGTCTTGGAAAACACATCATCCATTGTAGTAGTAGATGAAGCCTATTATGAATTTTATGGAGAAACTATTATTGATAGGATTTATGATTACAAAAGATTGATAGTTCTAAGAACACTTTCCAAGGCATTTGGACTCGCGGCCTTGAGGATCGGATATGGGGTGTCGGCTAAAGAAACTATGGATATTTTAAATAGGGTTAAACCTCCATATAATCTCAATTCTATATCCCAGTATATAGGTGAAATAGTATTAGACAATATAGACATTGTTCATAAAAATATTGAGACCATAAAAAAAGATCGTGACAAGCTTTTTGTTGAGCTAGAATCTATGAAGGATATAAAGGCTATACCAAGTGGAAGTAACTTCATATTGATTAAAACAAGTAGGTATGAGGATTTAATGAAGAAGTTTAAGGAAGATAAAATCAAGATAAAGGGCTTTGGAACAAAGGGAGTATTACAAAACTGCATAAGGATTACTATTGGTACAAAGGAAGAAAACGATAGGATTCTTAAGCTGTTAAAGGAAGTGTAGATATGACAAGAATTAGTGAAATCGCTAGAAAAACAAAGGAAACAGACATAGCTTTAAAGCTTGAGCTTGATGGTAGTGGTAAATCAAAGATAGATACGGGAATAGGGTTTTTAGATCACATGCTAATTTTAATGAGCAAGCATGGGCAATTAAATCTATATGTAAAATGCCAAGGGGATTTGGTGGTGGATACCCATCATACCGTAGAGGATTTAGGGATAGTACTAGGTAAAGCCATAAAGGAAGCCCTAGGAGATAAAGTAGGAATAAAAAGATATGCTACTGTATTTACCCCTATGGATGAAGCACTTTCAATGGTTTCTTTAGATATAAGCGGGAGAAGCTTTTTACAGTTTAATGTTCCACTGACTAGGGAATATGTTGGAGATTTTGAGACCGAAACCCTAAAGGAATTCTTTATAGCTCTTACCAGTAATGCCGATATAACCCTTCATTTAAACCTACAATATGGAGAAAATAACCATCATATTATAGAATCCATATTTAAGGGACTTGGTAGATCATTAAAACAGGCAGCCGCTAAGGATGAAAGTATAGAAGGGGTTATGTCTACGAAAGGAGTATTATAGAAAAAATGATAGCAATTATAGATTATGGTGTTGGAAATATAAAAAACGTGTATACAGCCTTTAGTAATCTTGGTATAGATGCTGTAGTAACATCGGATAAGGCTGTTATAGATAGAAGCTCTGCAATAATACTACCGGGAGTAGGGGCTTATAAGGATGCCATGGATAATCTCTATAGGCATGATCTAGTTCATTGCTTAAAGGAAAATGCAAACAAAGGTAAGCTTTTATTTGGTATATGTCTTGGAATGCAGCTATTATTTGAAAAAAGCTATGAAGATGGACAGTGGAATGGTCTAGGACTATTAGAGGGTGAAATAGTTAGATTTGATGGAAATCTCAAGATACCTCATATGGGTTGGAATAAATTAATAAAGGCAAGGGAAGATGAAATAGCGAAGGGGATAAATGACTATGAGTATGTATACTTTGTACATTCCTATTACTTAGCGGCTAAAAATCAAGAGGATATAGTTTCTTGGTCGGATTATGGAGTAAAGGTACCGGCAATCGTCAGAAAGGATAATATAATAGGAATGCAGTTCCACCCTGAAAAAAGTGGCAAGACTGGGCTAAAGCTGCTAAAGAATATTAAGGAGATGATAAAGTGATAATATTTCCAGCGGTAGATATAAAAGAGGGAAGATGCGTAAGACTTTATCAAGGAAAGGCTGATAAGGAAACTATATATGATGATGACCCATTACTTGCCGCTAAGAAATGGGAGGAAAACGGAGCTAAGTATTTACATCTTGTGGACTTAGATGGAGCATTTACGGGGGAGCTGAAAAACAAGGCTGTAATAAAGAGGATAGTCGATAATCTAGATATACCTGTTCAAGTTGGCGGAGGTATAAGAAATCTGGAAAGGGCAAAGGAGTTATTAGCTTTAGGAGTAGAAAGAATTATTGTTGGAACCTCTGCCGTCAAAGAAAAGGGATTTGTTGAAGAACTTGTGGAAAACCTTGGTGAAAGGGTAGTAGTATCTATAGATGCTAAAAAAGGGTATGTTTGTGTAGATGGATGGGTAAACACCAGCGATATAAAGGCAGTAGACTTTGCTAAAGAACTAGAGGTGAAGGGTGTAAAAACCATTGTGTATACTGATATTGCCAAGGATGGTACGATGATAGGCCCAAATTTCCATGAGCTTAAAGAACTAAGTGAAGGCGTAGATATAGATATAATTGCTTCCGGTGGAATAGGGGGCAAAGATCATGTAAATAGGCTAAAAAACTTTAATCTTTATGGAGCCATAGTAGGTAAGGCTCTTTATGAAGGTAAAATAAGTTTGAAGGAATTATAGGGGGGTTTTTATGCTTACTAAAAGAATAATTCCATGTTTGGATGTAGATAAGGGTAGAGTTGTTAAGGGGAAAAAGTTCAAGGCTATACAGGATGTAGCTGATCCAGTAGAACTTGCTAAATACTACTCAAGAAATGGAGCCGATGAACTTGTTTTTTATGATATAACGGCCTCAAATGAGGATAGAGATATTTTTATTGATGTAGTAGAAAGAACGGCAGAAAACATTAATATTCCCTTTTCTATTGGAGGAGGAATAAGAACCGTTGAGGATTTTTCAAAGGTCTTAAGGGCTGGAGCTGACAAGGTGTCCATAAATTCGGCCGCTGTAAAAAGGCCGGAGCTAATAACTGAAGCAGCACTTAAGTTTGGAAATCAATGCGTTGTACTTTCCATGGATGTAAAGAGAAATGGAGGGGAGTGGGATGTATATATCAATGGTGGTAGGGTTAATACAGGGCTAAATGCCTTGGATTGGGCCATCAAAGGAGAAAAGCTTGGAGCCGGCGAGATTGTTCTTAACTCCATAGATTCCGATGGAGTAAAGGAAGGATATAGCATAGAGATAACAAAGAAAATTTCAGAAACTGTAAAAATTCCTGTTGTTGCTTCAGGTGGAGCTGGGAAAAAAGAGGATTTTTTAGAGGTGTTGAAGTCGGGAAAAGCCGATGCAGCACTGGCGGCATCGGTATTTCACTATAGGGAAATAGAAATAAAATATCTTAAAGAATATCTTTACAAAAATGGTATAGAAGTCAGGAGAGATTTTTAATGTTAGATATAGATAATCTTAAATATGACAATAATGGATTAATCCCTTCAATAATACAGGATTATATCACAAAGGATGTTTTAATGCTTGGATATATGAATAAGGAATCCTTAAAGCTCACCCTAGAAACTAAAAAAACTTGGTTTTTCAGTAGAAGTAGACAAAAACTATGGAACAAGGGAGAAACATCGGGAAATTATCATGATGTAAAGGAAATAAGATACGATTGTGATAAGGATACATTATTAGTTTTAGTAAATCCAAAGGGGCCTACATGTCATACTGGCAATGAAAGCTGCTTTTACAGTTTAATGTATGCAGGGGATGAGAAAACAGGCAATGATGATGCTACAAAAGTACTTGACCTACTTTACGAAAGGATATTGAGTAGGAAAGAAGGCGATATAGAGGGTTCCTATACAAAGTACTTATTTGAAAAGGGAATTGATAAGATACTAAAAAAAGTTGGTGAAGAAGCAAGCGAGGTAATAATAGCTTCAAAAAACAATGATAAGGAAGAAATCATATATGAAGTTTCAGACCTTGTATACCATATATTAGTATTATTATCTGATAGAAATGTATCACTAGAAGAAATTAGAGAAGAATTGTATAAAAGGTATAGGAAATAGACAAAATAAAAAATCCCTTAGATTGTTAAGGGATTTTTTTATATTCTATATTTATATATTTTGTTAGGATATTGACTATTTTGTAATATATAGAATTAGTTTTCTTGGAAGATAAGCCTATAATCATATATAATAAAGAGTATAGATTGAATTTCAAATAACAGGATAGGTGGGATTAAGGATGTGGAATAGATGTATAATGATATTTACTCAATTTGCTAATATAGATAAGATTAATGAATTAAGGGAAAGATACGATCCAGCAGTAAATAGTGTTGCACCCCATATAACCTTAGTTTTTCCATTTAAGAGCGATATTTGTGGGTCAGAAATTAAAAAGCATATAGAAAAGAATATTCAGGGAATGAAGCCTTTTAATGTAAATCTTCAGGGCATATCTGCAGAAAGTGAAAACTATTTATTTTTGAATGTTATCCAGGGTAAAGAGGAATTAACAGAGTTACATAATAGATTTTATTCAGATATATTAGAAAAATTTAAGCCAGAGTTTCTAGAGACAATAGAGTTCAAACCCCATTTAACCCTTGGCAAGATAGATGATGATGGGAAATTTATACAAGCCGTGAAGGATACAAAGGGTTTTGATGAAATGTTTGAAATGAGGGTAAATAAAATAACCGTAGAGATAATAGGAGAAAATCAAGAGTCTATTATTGAAACTGAAGTTAAATTCAAATAATAGTAATTTGAGAATTTTAAAACTACAGGTAGTAGATGTTCTTTATAGAAAGTAATTATGCGATTTGTTCATTTAGTAATCTAAGGGGGCTATGCCACTTTATTTTTCTATCATAAATTGATATAATCGTACATGATGGGGTAAGGTAGATTCAAAAAATAAACTAGTCATCCTCATTACTTTTAGGCCTGGCTTGTTTATTTTTTATATGACTAAATCACAATAAAGGGGCATCTATATGAAGAAAAACAATAAGATACATATATACTATGTGCTATTGGGTATAGGAATAGGTTTAGTTTTAGCAAGTGTTATAAACATTATTAGCCCGAATGTTAAGATTAAAGAATATACAGACGAAGAAATAATTCAAAGGGCACGGGAGCTAGGTATGCATGACCTTGAGGAGATTATTGAAAGGAATAGTGGGATTGATGGTGATAATAAAGATAAAGAACTAGATCAGGCTTCCAATCAAGTAGATACAGATATAGGTAGTTCTGATGTGCCAGATGAAAATACTGATAATGCAGATAATTCCAATTCTAAAATTAAAGAAGAAATAAAGAAGACTGTAGACGAATCGGATTCAGAAAAATATGTTGAGTTTGAAGTTAAAGAAGGGGACTCCAGTCAAAAGGTTATTAATAATCTATATGAGGCAAATATAATAGATGATAAGGAAGTATTTAACAAAGATATTATTAGAAGAAAGAGTAGCCGAAAGATACATTTTGGTAAGTTTAAGATTCCATTGGGAGTAGACAATGATACCATTATAGATATTCTAACAAAATAGGATTCTAGGGGAGTGTTTATATGGAGAGGACATTAGTGTTAATAAAGCCAGATGCCGTTATAAAGAATATTATGGGAAAAATAATTAATATTTATGAAGAAAATAAGCTTTGTATAGAAGATATTAGAATCATATTTCCAACAAGGGGAATTTTGGAAAAACATTATGAAGAACATAAGGAAAAACCATTTTTTAATAAACTAATATCTTCTATGGAATCAAAGAAGGTAGCTGCAATAATTTTAAGTGGGGAGAAATCAGTAGCAAGGGTTAGAGAAATAAACGGAGCTACCGATCCAGAGAAAGCAGCTTTAGGAACCATTAGGAACCTATATGGTACCAATGTTACACAAAATGCGGTACACGGTTCTGCAAATTTGAATGATGCAGAAAGAGAAATAAATATTTGGTTTAGCAGTTGAGGAAATTGCATAGCTTCTATTTGGCATAATTGCATATGGTAATATCATCCTTGATTTAATTACTTAAGATATAAGCATATTCGATGGTAGTGCTTTGAAGATTTTAAAACTATATATAGTAGATAATTTTCCCAGCAGGTAATTATGCAATCTGCCCAGTTAATAAGGTGTTAAGCCCCATGAAATCTATAATTCATGGGGCTTTTTAGTGTAGACTGAGACAGTAAAGGAAAGGGGACAGCCCCTTTCCTTTACTGTTCAATCAATTCATCTACAGCCACCTGATAATGTTCATTGGCACCATCAAGGGCCTTCACAAAAGCTTTACCAGTATTTGGGTTGATACTGTTGATCCATACTGACCTGCCACCATAAGAAACTTCAATTTTATTAGGGGAGCTTATAATTTCCCTAGCTCTATTTATGTCCATTTTTTCAACTCCTTTATATGCTTTCCATATATTTTGTCCAAGTCTATAGATTAATAAACATTGATATAGTAAATACCTATAGTTTCTACCATAAAGACATAATGATATACAAAATAATTTTGATGTAAAAAGAATTTAGATATTAAAAAAATTGGAAATGTAAAATTAGTGTTGAAATAATTAAAATTATGTAATATAATAGGTATACAGCGTCGAAAATTGTCGAACAATTACGAATATACTATAAACTCTGTTAACTATGTAACAATGTATAAATATTAAAAAAAGAAAAATAATATCTATGTATATAGGACCCATTAAAAAATCTATTACTTCTATTTTTAAGATATTCATATTTACTATGGAATTTCCTCATTTATTAAAGGCCATTAGTAGCCTTTATACATATATACAAGAAGGAGGTGAATTATAAAAGCGAAACCATATATTAATCTATATAAGGAGGAAAACAATGGCAAACTTGAATCAAGATGGGCAAAGAGAACAATGGGGCTCTAAAATAGGATTTATATTAGCTGCCGCAGGCTCGGCGGTAGGACTTGGCAACCTTGTCAAATTCCCTGCTATGGCTGGTAAAAACGGTGGTGGAGCATTCGTACTTGTATATTTTATAATTTTATTTCTTGTAGGTTTTACATTGATGTTAGCTGAGATAGCTTTAGGTAGGTATACGGGTTTAAATGCAATAGGTGCTTATAGGAAGATAAGTAAAAAATGGTCATGGGTTGGAGCCCTAGGAGTATTAGCAGGGTTCATGATATTATCATATTATAGTGTTATTGGTGGATGGGTAATAAAATATTTAATTAAATCAGTTACTGGAGGATTACATGTATCTGATCCTGCAGTATTAGGAGATATGTTTGGAGCATTTATTACTTCTGGTGGAGAACCAATACTTTATCATGGAATATTTATGCTTATTACTATGATTATTGTAATCAAGGGTATTGGAGGAGGTATTGAAAAATCAAGTAAGATAATGATGCCTGCATTATTTGTAATGATCGTTCTTATTGCAATACGTGCTATGACTTTACCAGGAGCTGGAGCAGGTATAAAATATCTTTTAGTACCTGATTTTTCAAAGATTAGTGGTGAAGTAATATTGGCTGCACTAGGACAAGTATTCTTCTCATTAAGTTTAGGTATGGGATGTATGATTACCTATGGTAGTTATTTAGGCAAAGAAACTAATATACCTCAAAGTGCAACCATAATTCCACTTATAGATACGGGAGTAGCGCTATTTGCAGGACTAGCGGTATTGCCAGCGGTATTTGCATATAACCTTGATCCAAATGCAGGTATTGGGATTATATTTAATTCATTCCCAGCAATATTCTCACAGCTTCCATTAGGTGGACTATTTTCTTTTATATTCTTTCTATTAGTTCTATTTGCTGCATTATCATCGTCAATCTCATTATTAGAAGTATGTGTTGCTTATGTAGTTGATGAGTGGAAGGTTAAACGTTTGGCAGCAGTTTCTGTCATTGGATTAGCACTATTCTTAGTAGGCTCTGGGGCATCATTATCACTAGGGCCATGGAGTAGTTTTAAAATAGCTGGATTTACAATATTTGATATACTAGATTATGGATCTGCTAATATATTATTACCTTTAGGTGGGCTTCTACTTTGTATAGTTGTTGGATGGGTTTGGGGAACCGACAATGCCATCAAGGAAGTCTCAAATGGCGGACAAATAGAGTTCAAATTGGCTGGTGCTTGGACTATATTAATAAAATATATAGGGCCAGTTGCAATAGCTATGGTATTCATTCAAAAAATAATGGAATTGATAAAATAAACAAGTTAATATACTATAAGTAAGAAAAAGGGGGTGTTTTAAAAGATGCCTCCTTTTTCTTAGGTCATTTTTGTAAGAGGAATCTGACCAACACTAAGGGATTATGTGCCCTTGAGTTTTTATTGAAACTCTATAGTTACACTATGGAGTTTTTTATTTTCCTCTGTTAAAATTGTATTTAAAGCAAATAATGAATGTTTCCACATTTTTTCTTTGAATTTTGATAAGATTAACCTATATGTCTATAGGGATTTTAGTATAGACTTTAACTTATACTATGAAAACCCTATATATATGGGTAATAATATAAGTTTAATAGTTTGGGAAGGAATGAATATAAAAAATGATAAGAATTTCACAAATAAGATTGGACATAAATGACAGTACCGATAAACTACTTAATAAAGCAAGCAAGGTTCTCAATATAAAGCCCAAGGATATTACGGATATGAACATATTTAAAGAATCAATTGATGCAAGGAGAAAGGGGAGATTGGATTTTGTATATACAATAGATGTATTAGTAGAAAATGAAGAAAAGATATTAAAAAGAGTAAGGGATAAAAATGTCACTATTACTCCAGACATGGAATATAAATATCCACAGCCCGGGAAGGTAGTTCTTGATAAAAGACCAATAGTTATAGGTATGGGACCCTCAGGATTATTTTGCGGACTTATCCTTGCACAAATGGGATATAAGCCTTTGATTCTAGAAAGAGGAGAAGACGTAGATAATAGAAGTAAAACCGTGTCAAAGTTTTGGAAAACTGGGAATTTGAATGTAGAATCAAATGTTCAATTTGGAGAAGGAGGAGCTGGTACCTTTTCTGATGGAAAGCTTACTACTAGAATAAAGGACCCAAGATGTAGAAAAGTTTTAAAAGAACTAGTTAAAGCAGGTTCGCCGGAGGAAATTATGTACTCCTTTAAACCCCATGTTGGTACGGATATACTAAAGACCGTAGTAAAAAATCTAAGGGAAGAAATAAAAAAGCTTGGAGGAGATGTTGCCTTTAATTCAAAGGTGACTGATTTGATAATAAAGGATGGGAAAATAACCGGTGTAGAAATTAATAATAATCAGGTGGTGGATGGAGAAGCTATTGTATTAGCCCTAGGACATAGTGCCAGGGATACATTTGAGATGATCTATGAAAGGGGAGTAGGAATAATACAAAAGCCCTTTGCCATAGGCGTAAGGATAGAACATCCTCAAGCTATCATTAACAAGGCACAGTATAAGGAATATGCAAATCATAAAAGACTAGGTGCAGCAGATTATAGACTTACATATCATGCTTCAAATGGACGATCGGTTTATACATTTTGTATGTGTCCCGGAGGAACTGTTGTTGCGGCTGCTTCCGAGGAAGGAAGAGTTGTAACAAATGGAATGAGTGAACATGCCAGGGATAAATCAAATGCTAATAGTGCTTTGTTAGTTTCAGTTGTCCAAGATGATTTTGAAGGTAATCATCCCTTAGCAGGAATGCATTTTCAGAGAAAATGGGAGGAACAAGCATATATACTTGGTGGCGGAGGATATATGGCACCTGCCCAATTAGTAGGGGATTTTCTTAAAAATACTTCATCACAACATCTTGGCAGCGTAAAGCCATCCTATAAACCCGGTGTTAAATTAACCAATATAAATAATTGTTTACCCCATTATGTCACAGGGGCAATGAGGGAAGCCATAACAAATATGGATAAAAAATTAAAGGGCTTTGGAATGGAAAGTGCTATTATTACCGGTGTAGAAACTAGAAGTTCTTCTCCAATAAGGATAGTAAGAGACAGTGAAACCCTTCAAAGCATAAATATAAGTGGACTTTATCCTGGAGGAGAAGGAGCTGGATATGCGGGTGGAATAGTTTCAGCCGCTGTTGATGGAATAAAGATTGCCGAGAAAATTATATCAAGATACAGTATTAGGTAATGGGGCAGATTAATGCCCTTTTTTTTGTTTTAAAAAAGTACAACCAGGTATATTGACATTATAAAAAACATATATTATAATAAAGATACCTACCCGGGGTATTAGGGAGTATCAAAAACATTAATTTGGGTAAAATAATATTAGGAGGGATAAACCTATGAATATAAATATTACTGATAAAGCAAAGGAAATGATAAAAAAGACTATAGGAAATCAAAATATCACTGATCCCGTGATAAGAATATATATTGCAGGTTTAGGGTGAGGCGGCCCATCATTTGGGATTGCTCTGGATGAGCAAAAAGAAAATGATAGGGTAACAAATGAAGATGGCATAAGCTACGTTATTGAAGATGATTTAATAAAAAGATATGGTGGATTCAGCGTGGACTATTCAACTAATTGGTTGTCCAAAGGGTTTAGGATTCAACCAAATCATGGAGGTTCAAGTTGTTAGAATAATTATATGAAATAAAAGGAGGAAATGAAGGTGGTAAAGGCGAAATCACATATGAAGTGGTCATGGATTTTCATGGTACTATTTATAGTACTTTCAATAGCAGATATTAGGTTTGGCGTTTTAGGGTTCATTTGTATGACGGTTCCAATGTATCATGCCATAAAGGGTAGAGGTAAAGTACATTGTTCACATTATTGTCCAAGGGGATCATTACTAGGCAATTTTCTCAAAAATATTAGTTTGCAAAATAATTTACCTAAGAAGCTAAGGGGAAAGTCTGTTAAGAATGTATTACTTGTATTGATGATGACCATGTTTTCTATATCATTGATCCATGCAGGCCCAAATTTTAGTAAGGTGGCATTTGCAGTTTTTAGATTGATGATGGCATCATTAGCTTTAGGGATTGTTATGGGAGTTATATTTAAACCTAGGTCTTGGTGTCAAGTATGTCCAATGGGATATGCAACTGGATTAATTAGGAATGCAAAGAATAAAAAAGAGAATAATAAGAAAGTAGCATAATATTATAATTGGAGGGATTCAATATGAACAAAAAAATAACTATTTATACAAGTGATACTTGTAGTTACTGCCATATGGCAAAGGATTATTTCAATTCAAAGGGTGTGGATTTTGAAGAAAAAAATATTTCTAAGGATATGGATGCAAGGAAGGAATTAATGAAACAAGGTTTTATGGGAGTACCGATTATCAATGTTAATGGTGAAGTGATTCAGGGCTTTGATAAAGAAAGACTAGAAGAATTATTAAAGTAGAAAAATAAATATTTAGGCATAAAAGATCCAGTGAAGAATTATTCGCTGGATTTTTATTTTATTGAAGATAATTATGCAATTGTGCCAAATAAGAGTTATGCAATTTCCTTAATTAAAACAAAAAAATTATATAACCTAATTTAATTAAAATATAAGGACTAGATAAAAATTTAATATAGAGATTCCAGTCAAAACTTTAATTTATACACATCAAAACTCCCTAAAAACATGGGATATTTAGATATGTATAAATTAAGATTTATTCTAAACTTTCTATATCAGGAAAGTTGACATAAAAAATTCATTTTATACAATTTTTAAAAAATTCTAAATATTTCAAAGGGGTTTTAAAATATTAATAGAATAAGTAAATATACATCATGATCTAGAAAATTCAGGTTAGGGAGGTGTTTATATTATATACAAATCATCCAGAGGAGAGGAGGAAAAAGAACAGAATAAACGCTAAATACACGATATTACCCTAATGTTCCAAAAGACAAATATTAAAAATAAGGAGGAGCTAGTGTGACGACGAACAGTAAAGAAGTAAATGAAAAAAAGAAATTTAAGGTACCACATACCTATGTAATTCTATTTAGTGTAATTTTGATAATGGCAATTTTAACATATATAATTCCAGCAGGTGAGTACGATAGAGTTAAGGACGAATTAACAAATAAAACCGTTGTAGTTCCAACATCATTTCACTCTGTTGAACAAAATCCAATAAAGTTCTTTGATCTGTTTCAATCTGTTCCAAAGGGCATGAAGGATGCTGCCAGCATAATTTTCTTTATTTTCATAGTTGGTGGGGCATTTCAGATGATAACTGCAACTGGAGCAATTGAAGCAGGTATCGGAAAAATGGCAAAGGTATTAGAGGGAGCAGAAAAGCTGCTTATTCCTGTGTTTATGGTTATATTTTCCTTAGGTGGAGCTACATTTGGTATGGCTGAAGAGATAATAATTTTTATACCCATAGGAATAGCATTGGCTAGAGCCTTAGGATTCGATGCTATAACTGGAACAGCTATGATTATGTTAGGAGCTGCATGTGGATTTACAGCTGGTTTTATGAACCCCTTCACCGTTGGAGTGGCACAAAAAATAGCTGAATTACCATTATTCTCGGGATTAGGAGTTAGAATTATATTTCTAGTAATCTTCTTAGTTATTACTACAATATATTTAATGAGATATGCAGATAAGGTCAGAAAAAATCCATCCATAAGCTTTGTGAGTGATCTTGAAATAGAAGAAAAGGATAGGATTATTGACTTGTCTAATATACCAGAATTAAAGCCTCAACATCATTTAGTCCTCGCCACAGTAGTTATAGGATTTGGATTCATTATATGGGGAGTATTTAAAAATGGATGGTATATCACAGAAATCGGTTCAGCGTTTTTGGCCATGGGTCTAATCGGAGGATTCTTAGGAAAGCTGGGGCCTAGTAGATTGGCTGAAGAATTTGTAATTGGTGCAAAATCAATTGTTTTTGGAGCTTTAGTAGTAGGTGTGGCTAGGGGTATACTAGTAGTAATGCAGGATGGAATGATATTAGATTCAATAGTACATGGTTTAGCAGCTGCAATACAGATTCTTCCAAAGAGTATATCTGCTATAGGTATGTATATTACACAGGTAATAATCAATTTCTTTATTCCATCAGGCTCCGGTCAAGCCGCAGCCACGATGCCTATTATGAAACCGCTTGCTGATATTGTTGGAATAACTAGACAAACTGCAGTGGTTGCTTATCAGTTAGGTGATGGTTTTACAAATTCAATAATTCCAACTTCAGCATCTTTGATGGGGGTATTATCAGTGGCCAAGATACCCTATGAAAAATGGTTTAAATTCCTATGGCCTTTGATGTTAATATGGTTAGGAACAGGGGCAGTATTGATAGTTATAGTAAATGCAATGAATTTTGGACCATTCTAAAATGATAGTTTAATAAATATATATTTATCCTAGGCAGAAGGCTCATTGCTTTATCATATGATTCTCACTGTATAACTTAAAGAGTATTAATGGAAAAGTCCATATAGAAATCCCAATAAATCTTTTACATTTCGATTTCTTGAAAGGCATTGAAGCTTTGGCTGTTTGAAAAATCAATTTAAGGGAACATGTGATATTGGCATAAAAAATGATAAAATAGATGTAGAAAATGATAAAATTAGAAATAGCTGATTAGGTGGAGGGATTAGAGAAATCAGTTGAATAAAGGAGGAGAGCTTTATGATTAAGGAAGTAACAAACCTAACACAGGATTTAAGGCAAGAGTTAATAGAAATCAGTGAATACATATTTGAAAATCCTGAGTTAGGAAACGAGGAATTTAAGGCGTGTAAGGCCCATGTAGATATCCTAAAAAAACATGGATTTGAAGTAGAAGAAGAGTATTTAGGTATAAAAACCGCCTTCAAGGCTGTTTTTGATAGCGGAAAAAAGGGACCCACTATAAGTTATTTATCTGAATATGATGCATTACCAGGAATAGGCCATGGATGTGGACATAATCTACTTGGGACAACCAATACCGGTGCAGGTATAGTACTAAGTAAGCTTATAAAGGATCTAAAGGGAAAAGTAATAGTTTTTGGAACCCCAGCTGAAGAAACTAATGGAGCTAAGGTTGATATGACCCTTAAGGGAGCCTTTGATGATATTGATATTGCTATGGAGGTTCATCCTGGAAGCAAGCATTACAAAAGTGGAGCTTCACTGGCCATGGAGGCAATACAATTTACATTTAAAGGAAAGCCAGCCCATGCTGCGGCATCTCCTGAAAAGGGAATTAACGCCCTAGATGCTGCAATAAATACCTTTGTGAATATCAATGCCCTAAGACAGCACATACAATCAACTGCAAGGATACATGGTATAATTAAAGAGGGAGGAAAAGCTGCGAATATAGTACCAGATTTAGCTGTAGCTCAGTTTTATGTTAGGGCAACGACTAAAACATATTTAAATGAATTGGTGGATAAGGTGAAAAATTGTGCTAAAGGAGCTGCCCTTGCCACTGGAGCAGAGCTTGAAATAATAAACTATGAATTGTCATATGATAACTTAGTTACTAATCAAGCTTTACTGGATACTTATTGTAAAAGAATTTTAGACATGGGTGTAGAAGAAATACATGATTCAAAAAGCAGCTACGGATCATTAGATATAGGAAATGTAAGTCACGTTGTCCCAACAATTCATCCTTATTTCGGAATATGTGAGGAAGATATTCCTGCCCATACTGTAGAATTTGCACAGGCCACAAAAACTAAAATGGCGTATGATTCTATGATCCAAACAATTGGAGCATTGGTTCTTACAGCCATAGATATTTTGCAAAATGATGAGCTTCTAGATAGGATATGGGAAGAATTTAAGAATACAGATAAATAGAAAAAATTAGTTTTTAATTTAAAAAGGTGACAAGGAGGCATGCACAATCTTCCCAGTGCATATGTCTCCTTATCACCTTATTAAAATCTACTCTTTAAAAAGTCCCACCTACAGGAATTATTAAGCCGTAGCAATATTATTATTTTCAATACTTAATAGCTCCGATAATCTTTCACTTTCCGATATAGCTCTACCTAATGTTTTAGAGTATGCTAAACATTTTCCATCGATTATTCTGGTTTCCAATGTACCCTTGGCGTTAGGATTACCCCTGAGGTGTGGAGCATCAATTACCCCTCTTTTTATGGCATCTGCCAATGCTACGGCATCAGCCCACGCATCATCACTATAAGGATACAATTCCTTAATGGTACTTAAAAGAACATTAGCTTCATTTAACAGTTCATTTTTTCTATCAATAACAGACTTATCTTGAGTCATATCTGCCATTCCATGTAAACCTGAACGAATAACACCCCTAACAATCTTGCAGCTTTCAATTACATCATCGGGCTTGGCAGCATGATCAGCCTCACAGAAGCCAACAACATGAATTATATGGGGCTTAACACTCATGGCTAAATATGTTGAAGCAGCTAATTGTCCCTTTGCAATATCTAAATCTGCACTTAGACTAGCTAGACCCGCTCGAACTTGCCTATATGCCTTGAAGTTGCCATCCTCTAAGGACTCTATAAGTTCAATTTTTGCAAGCATCTTTGCTAAATCCATTTTATGATGCATAGATGGTGGAACGTTGAACATATACTGGGCTATATAATTCTTAACACCCATTTTCTTAGCATTATAAGCGGCTAAATATGCCATTGCTACACCAATTGTATCATGGGCATCTCGAAGGCTCCAATGATGAGATTCATTGACTTCTACAGGTATATTTCTTTCACCGTGCCACTTCATGAGCTTTTTACCCTCTGAAATTGAATCAATAACTTTTCTAGGGCCTCTTCCATCCAAAACATTATACCAGCACAATGGAACGGCACACCAAGCATTATTGATCTTATTTTTAAGAAGCTCTGCAAATTTAAATACTTCTGAAGTTCCACTATAACATCTTAAAAGGGGATAGTTACCTGCTTTAGAGCTTTCATAAAGCTTCTCGAAATGTTCTACCCTTCTGAGGGGAACACCTCCTGCACCATCTAGATCATGGTTCATTTTATCCGGTGTGAAAAAGTTTTCCTGGGCATTTTGGTCAGGCCCTATTGAGATTATATCGAGAACTCTAGATTCAGCTATTCTTCTTACTCCATCAAAGGTTTCTTCTAAAGATGGTAAGCCGAAATGATGCCTTATAACAGGATAGGGGTATTTGCTATTAATTCGATCCATAAGATTCTGTGAAAAAGATGTTTTGATTTCCTTTAGATTATTACCTTTTATATATTGGATTACATCATCTAAGTCCTCAGTACCATCAAATATCTTAGAGAAAAAGTCGTATTTTTTAGCCATATTTGCAACGGGTTTTGTACCTCCAAATATCCATGTTATGTTTTGTAAGTTATTTAGTTGTATCTTATATTGAAGTTCATTCAATAATGGAACTACTGAAGCTGGAGTTAATCTAAAACCTACAGAAACGACGTCGGGTTTCAAATCAGCTATTGCACTTATCAATCTATCTATGCTTACTGCGGCTCCTAAAAATTCAGTATTGTGTCCTTGTTCTTCAACCAATCTTAGAAAATTTACAACTCCTCCTACATGAACACAATTACCAATTGCAGCCCCTAAGAATTTTTTCATTATGCTACCACTCCTTCGTTAGAACTATCTGTACTAATCTTTCCTATAACTACGTAATTCACTATCTCATCTACAGTAGATAATCTATCAAGTCCCATATCAGCTATTTTTCTACCATATTTAAAGTAATCCGTATTATTAATAATAGATGCCAGTTGAATAATCGAATTAATTGTGGGTGTATGGATGCCTAGATGTCTACCCATATCAGAAATAGGAACGAGACTTTGAGGGACATCTTCATAAATATATCTTGTTTCCATGGTCGAGGGAGCTGTGATACCATGATATCCCCTTGTATTTATTAGTGACTGACACAAGGTATCCCCCTTAGCTCCATATGTGTAGTTAAGCCACTGGCTTAAGGATATAGCATTTACATTTAATTTTTTCGCTATTAACATTCGCTCACGATCAGCTTCTCTAATAACATTTGATATAGATGGGGTGATGCCATCTATATAATATTGAAAGTCTCCATGGGTATTTTCTATTCTCCCACAATTCAATATTGTTGGTATGGGATGCAACATAGCACCTACATTATTAAAACTAGTCTCTAGTACATTTTTTGATTGAGTAAATTCTGGAAAAGCATTATTTACGATTCCTATGAATTCATTTGTCCTTATTGCCGGTAATGCGGATACTTTAACCTCGTTCTTTTTACCAAAGATTTTCACTTGTCCATTCTCAAGACTTCGGCATGCAAATAATAAAGTTTGAGCTTCGATAATGCATACTTCTTTGATAGGATTATGTTTGGAAATAATATTTTTAAATTCCAAAGCTCCACCTGTTCTGCCGGGATTAAGTACAATATATTGATTTGATGTTATGATTGGAGCAATCTTATTGGCAATAAATTTATGGGCACTGGCGGGTAATACCACCATGATAACATCAACATTTTTTATTGCTCTCTCAATATTATTGGTCACTAAATTTAAAACACCACGGCCACTACAAAACCCTACAAGATCTATATAACCTCTTTGCTTTATATCTATAATCCGTTCAATACTGCGATTATATAAATTAACCTTGTAGCCCTTTAATGCCAAATATCCAGCCATTGCTTGACCACCATTTCCAGCGCCGATGACAGCGAAACTAAGTCTTTTATCAAGACTATTTCTCATAAGCTAACCTCCTATTCTTACTTTATTAATAAGTTATTGTACTAAAATAATTGAGTTTATAAGTTAAGCCTGCTTTATATCACGTTTTGGCAGGTTACTTTATTAGTTTGATGAAAAGTTTAAAGCCTGTTCAATTTTAAAGAGTAAAGAATAATTGACTGCGAAATTTATAGGATTTTTTAGATATTTAATATGCAAAACCAGTATCTACAATTAGGTTTGAATAACGATATAATTAGATAAGATTAGACAAAATACACTGTATTATGTAAAAATATGAAAAAAATGGTATAACTAAATTAAATACTACAACCGATTGCAGTAGAAGCAAAGGTATTTAGTGAATAGAAAAAATATTTTAATAAAAAATAAATGTTTTAAATCTAGAAAAGTTAAAGATAAAACATAATAAAAGAAGTTACAAGAGTAGTAAAATAGAGGTTTTTTATAGATATAAAGACCTCATTGAAAAAGAGAATTTTCAGAATTGAGTCATCTCTCTGTAGATTTCTTTTAAAATTGTTTTTTAAAATCAAAATGAAGTTTGTAAATGGGTATAACACCTCTAGAAAATTATATCATAAAAATCATTATATGTAAATAATTAACAGATAAAATCTGGACATTTGATTAAAATTTTTTTCTTATCCATCGAAGGATATAAGCTTACTATACCTAAAATATATTTTTAAGTGATAAAGATTCTTTTTCTTCTACATGGCTAAATAGATACTTTAAAGTAGCTATTTCACCGAGGGTTAAAGATTTATCCTCTATAGAGATAAACTTTTCTATTTTTCTAAGAGTGAGATTTATTTTTTCCATTTCTTCATGGTCAAGGATTAACATGAGAACTTTTTTTGTTTCCTCCCATTTTTTATCGATAGTTTTATAAATAGATGAAGTAGAATCCCAGTTGGCATCATGAACTTTTGCTTCCATTATGGTTAGATTAGAGTTGATATCTGTTACTGATTCATCTATAAAGTTATATATAATTATCCAAGACGTTATTAGAACTATAACCACTAATGTAGATATAAAAAGAGATTTCATTTTTACAGCCTCGTTTCTTTTTTAAAGTGTAGACTCAAAGTTTTGTTTTGATCTACTGATGCATATAGTATCTTGTTAATATCCTCAACTTTTTGTTTTTTTAGTTCCTTATATAACCAGTTAAAATTTAAAGAAAGATCATCAAGATTTTCCCGATTTACCTTTCCATCTACTATTAAACTAATAGGTAAAGATTCTTTTTCAACTTTAATTTTCATATCTGAAGGGGTCAAAGGTTTTTTTGAGGCTTTAGGAATTATACTTAGGTCACCATTCGTTTCAAGTATGGCAAATTCTACATCATCTATGCTAGGGAAGTTCTTGATTCGTAGCTGTTCTACTAAATCGTTCATACTGATTCGTAGTTTCTTTAACTCTTTGTAGTCAATAGTTCCATTTTGTATTAGAATAGTGGGTTTTCCACATATCAAAGCCCTAGCTCTTTCACTTTTAAGTGTTACAAAGGATATCACCACCTGTAGAAAGACCAAAGTGGAGATTGCAACAATACCATTAATAAATGGCATTTCCACGGTTTCCATAGGTAAGGATGCCAATTCCGCTATCATTATTATTACAACTAGTTCATAGGGTTGAAGCTCGGATAGTTCTCCCTTGCCCATCACTCTAATAGCAACTACCACTAGTATGTAAAGCATAACTGTTCTTATAAAGATAGTTATCATAAATGACACCTCTTCCATATTAATACTAATATTGACAAACTATACGAAATGCATTTATTAAATTTATATTTTGATTTATAAAACAAGCCATGTTCCTAGGATATTTGATAATCGAAGAAATTACATAATTGCCTTTTGTAAAAATTATTTACTATATGTAGTTTTGGAATATCCCAAGACATGGGACATCTATTATATAATTTTGCCCAGTTACAATTATGAAATTTGCTCAAGTGGAAACATAAAGGATTTATTGGCATTTCTAAATATAGGGTTTTCATAGTATAAGTTAAAGTCTATACTAAAATCCCTATATTTTTAGTTTTCTCAAAAATAATAAAAAAAATCAAATTTTTTTTGTATGAGAAATTTATATAATTACTTTTCACACGTAAAAATACTTTACACATATCATATAATTTCTTCATTGAGGAAATTGCATAACTCTTACTTGGCTAAGCCTAATATGAAAATATCATCCTTGATTTAATTGCTTAAGATATAAGACAATTTGATGGTATAGCTATTGGGATTTTAAAACTATATGGAGGGAGATGGGTTTTACAAAAAGTGATTATACAATTTGCTACATTAATATAAAATACAGAATACAAATGGGAAAAATAACTATTTGACATCATATTAAAATCATGATAGGATATTATTTGTCGTCGCTAAGGCGTAGGTCCTCAAGATGAAAAAGCTTGACAATAAATGAGTGATGTGATAATATGTTAAAGCGTCGATGGGGAACATTTCAAGTACTTTCTAAAACATTTGGAAAGAATATTGCTAAAGTTAAAAAGGGCTTGACAACATCGAAAAAGTTTGATATAATAATTTCTGTCGCTAAAACGACAAGAAATGATAAAACTTTGGACATTGAAAACTAAACAGTGTAAGGAATTAAACCTTAGTTTGATAATCAATTCAAACTATAAAGAAACGCCAGTTTTATTTTAAGAGTTTGATCCTGGCTCAGGATGAACGCTGGCGGCGTGCTTAACA